>JAABSP010000144.1 GCA_011390345.1 Desulfobacteraceae bacterium | reverse complement strand
CTCAGGCACGTCGCCCAGCCAATCAATTCCGGAAGGTTTGAGAGGTACGCCGGAATTGAGACCGCGGACCACGGCCCGGTTGATGATGGCCTGCTTCTGCTCGTTCAACACCTCGATCAGCCGCCGCCGATTGCGGATGAACGCATTGATCTTATGGTCGATGTTGCGGATGAAGCGCGCAATGGCTTTGCTTTCCTCGACCGACGGAACCAGAACCGGTGCTCTCAGGAAAGCGTCGTCAGTCAATTGAAGACGAGAAATCCACACGCCTTTGGATCGGGTACGGAGTTCCCAGTGATACGCCTTTGAGCGAACAAGGTGGTGGATGAAGGGGGCATACTCCTCAAACTCTGGCTTCAGCCGGTAAACCCCGTATGCGCTGCTTACGAGGCCGTGGTGCCTCGCCACGCCAAGCCCTCGCCCCCATGCCCAAAGGCTGTTGATGACCAAATCATAGGGCCAGCAGAGCTTGTGTCCGATGTACGATTTGGCCTCGAACATGGTCACCTTCATCGAACTGCGAGGTACCACGCCGCGCTCTGCGGATACGGTCAATCTTTCCTCGGTGCCGGTCTTCGACCTGACGTTGATGCAACGAAACAGGTCCTTGGCGCGTCTGACCTTCCAATGCGTGGGAATCTTGCTAGCCCACGGCAAGCCGCTGTCTTTGTAATCGGGATAAGGCTTTATAACATCGATCATGCCTTCTGCCCTCCAACGATTTCTTCAAGCAAGTCTTCGCCTTCTTCCTGCAGGGCGAGCAGATCGGCCCTGATCTCTTCCAGCGGCCGCATCTCCGGTGGCTTGAAAAAGTGCCGCGTAAATGAAACCTCGTAGCCGAGTTTCGTAGCGGACTCATCGATCCAGGCATCTGGGACATGGGGCAGAACCTCGCGCCGGAAAAACGCCTCAATGCCGCCTTCCTCCAGCAGCGGAACCTGCTCGCTGTCCCGCAGTTCGCTGTCTGTCTCGTATTCAACAATGGCGGGCTTGCCGTCGATTTCCACTTTGTATAAGCCGTGGAGCGGATCGACCTCGGCCTTGCCCGGCTTGTGAACCTTCTTGATGACCGGAGGCGCATCCTCCATACGACAACTCACGGCATTGAGGATGATCTTCTGCTCCCCGGCGGACAGCTTGATGCCCAGCTTCTTGAGCGCCTCGCCGACCGCGTCGCGGAAGATGTTGTGGTCGGTGAATACATCCTCGCCGAGTTCATCCCGCAGGGCGCGGGCGGCATCATAGAGCTTCTTGTCCCGCTTCCAGGTGTCGGCCTTGAGCAGCTTCTTGCGCTTCTTCTCCGGGATGGCCGTTCGCTTGGGCGCGTCGCTGTCTTCATCTCCGTCAGAATCTTCCTCGCCATTGCCGCCCCAGTCGCGGAGGGTCTTTTCGACCTGCTTGCGCACAGACGAGAAGTTCTCGAAGAGCGCATCGCCGAACTCCTCGTGCAGGGGCTGGCGGATGTCATCGTCGCCGGAGGCGTAGCGTAAACTCTGGATCGCCTTGCGGGTCAACTGGCTGTGCAGACGCAGCGGACGTTCGACGCGAATCTTCCAGTAGCCGAACGCGGCATTGGGAAAGATCTTCGACTGCTCGGTCTCCTCGGAGGCGAGGAACATCTCGCAGATCCGCTTGATCTGCTCGTCGGAAAGCTCGCAGTTCTTCGCGCCCATGTTCTTGCGGAGTGGCTGGTAGATCCCGGTGGCGTCGATGAGCTGGACATTGCCCTTGCACTCCTCGGGCTTGGCGTTGGTGAGTACCCAGATGTAGGTGGCGATGCCGGTGTTGTAGAACATGTTCAGCGGCAGCGCGATGATGGCTTCGAGCCAGTCGTTTTCGATGATCCAGCGGCGGATGTTGGACTCGCCCGAGCCCGCGTCGCCGGTAAACAGGGACGAGCCGTTGTGGACCTCGGCGATGCGGCTGCCGAGCGGGCTGCGTTCGGTGGGGTCGACCATCTTGGTCAGCTTGTTGACGAGGAACAGAAGCTGGCCGTCGCTGGAGCGGGTGAGGAGCGACAGCTCGTCGCCATCGTGCTGGACAACGAAGCGATGGTCGGACATCTCCTTCTTGCCGCCCATGCGCTCCAGGTCCATCTTCCAGCTCTTGCCGTAGGGCGGATTGGAGAGCATGAAGTCGAATTCGCCCGAGGGGAAGGCGTCGCGTGAGAGCGTCGAGCCGAACTTCATGTTCTCCGCGCCCTGGCCCTCGCCCTTGAGCAGCAGGTCGGCCTTGCTGATGGCGTAGGTCTCGGGGTTGACCTCCTGACCGAACAGGTGGATGGAGACCTCCTTGCCCCGGCTGTTGGCGAGGTTGCGGAGCGTATCCTCGGCGACGGTCAGCATGCCGCCGGTGCCGCATGCGCCGTCATAAACGCGATATGTGGCGGATTGAATGTCGTCGGCAATGGGCCAGAAAATCAAGTTGGCCATCAGCTTGACGACATCGCGGGGCGTGAAGTGCTCGCCAGCCTCCTCGTTGTTCTCCTCGTTGAAGCGGCGGATCAGTTCCTCGAAGATCGTGCCCATGGCGTGGTTGTCCAGGCCGGGCAGGCGGACGTTGCCCTCGGCGTCGCGCGCCGGATGCGGGCTGAGGTTGACGTCGGGGTTGAGGAACTTCTCGATGAGCGGGCCAAGGGCGTCAGCGTCGATCAACGTGGGAATCTGGTTGCGGAACTTGAACTTCTCCAGAATCTCCTGAACGTTCGGGCTGAAGCCGTCGAGGTAGGCTTCGAAGTCGGCCTTGAGCTGTTGCTCTTTTCCCCGTGACTGGAGGTCGCGGAGGGTAAAGGGCGAATCATTGTAGAAGGCGTGGTTGGCGTCCGCACCGGCAGCCCTTGATAGCGCGCCGACCTTGTTGGCGACACCCGCCTTGTCGAGCTGCTCGCTCATCTTCAGCACATCCTGCTTGGTGGACTCCAGGCAGGCATCGAGACGGCGAATGACGGTCATGGGCAAGATCACGTCGCGGTACTTGCCCCGGACGTAGACGTCCCGCAGGACGTCATCCGCAATGCCCCAGATAAAATTTGCGATCCAGTTAAGCTGTCCGTTCTCCATTCAAACTCCCGCCATTTGCGGTTTTATGTGTGCATTATTTCCATTTCAAATATTCAATTTTCTTGATTTAAACATCGAACAACCACCTGAAAATAAATTCATGATATTCCAGCAAAACCACATTTTTACCCATTCGTCAAGCAAAAACGCAGTCGCGCCGCCGGATCTCATCGGCTGAAACAGAAGAGGGGCAGATCCTGAACCATCGCGTTCATTTTTTTGCGCAATAATGAGACAGGATCGCTCTGTCTGTGAGGTAGTGACCTTCTTGCTCTTCCAGGAAGAGCAAATAACGGAAACTGGGGATTTGTATGCCTGAATGTGTTGATATTGCTTGATTTACGGGCCGAAAAATATTGAATATAAAGCCAAGATGTCCATGTCAGACAACTCATGCAATGGCGGCTTCACCGTCTGGAAGGATGCCGAAACGGTGAAGCCTTATCTCCAGTTACCCCTTTGTACCGGTGCGCAAACTCTCCTCGAACAGTTTCGAAGCCGCCCGATTCGCACAGAATTCGCCGCACATGGTGCAGACCTTATCGTCACAGGACGGGGAGCGCTCCTCCCTGATCCGTCGGGCCGTCTCCGGGAACAGGGCATGCGCGAACTGCCCCTCCCAGTCGAGATCCCGCCGGGCCTGGCTCATGGCCCGATCCCGTTTCCGGGTCTTCTCCGGCAGTTTGCTCAGGTCGCCGATATGGGCCGCAAGCTTTGCCACCCGCACCCCTTCCGCGACATCGGCCGCATTGGGCAGCGCGAGGTGCTCGGCCGGGGTGATGTAGCAGATCAGATCCGCGCCGTATCTTGCACTCTGGGCCGCGCCGATGGCCGCGACCACATGGTCGTAGCCCGCGCCGATGTCCGTGGGCAGGGGGCCGAGCATGTAATAGGGCGCGTCGTTGCTCATCCGCTTCTGGAGGATGATGTTGGCCTCGATCTCATCCAGGGGCACATGGCCCGGCCCCTCCACCATCATCTGGCAGCCCATCTTCCGGCCCTCTTCGGCCAGTTCGCAGTTGATGAGCAGCTCCTGGATCATGGCCCGGTCAAAGGAATCGCCGATGGCCCCGGCCCGCAGGCCGTTGCCCAGGGAGAGCACAACATCGTATTTCTTCAGGATGGAGACCACCCGGTCAAAATGCTCGTATAAGGGGTTTTCTCTCCTGTTGGTCTTCATCCAGGCCACCATCGAAGCCCCGCCCTTGCTCACCAGCCCCCCGTACCGGTATCCCTGCTTTTCCAGCCGCTCGATGGTATAGAGATTGATGCCGCAGTGGACCGCCATGAAGCCGATGCCGTCCGCGCACTGGCGCTCGATGAGATCGAAGAGCAACTCCGCATCGAGCCGGTTCGGATCGCCATATCTTGCCTGTGCCTCGGAAAATGCCTGATAGAGGGGTACATTTCCCACCGGCAGATCGACAGCCGCCAGCACCTCCCGCCGGATGAGATCCAGATCTCCGCCCACGGAAAGCTCCATCAGGGTATCGGCGCCGGCCTCCTGCGCCACCAGGGCCTTGCGGACTTCGGCCTCGATGTCTGCGATATCGGTGGAGGTTCCGATGGAGGCGTTGATCTTGGTGAAGAGGCCGTTGCCGATCCCCACGACCCTGGATTTCCGGTTATGATTTCCCGGAACCACCATCCGGCCCTCTGCAATTCCGACCCGCACCCTCTCGGGACTCATCCCCTCCTTTTCAGCAACCTTTTCCATCTCCGGCGTAATCAACCCTTCAACTGCGGCTTCTACCTGTGTCCGTTCCATTTCCTGCCTCCTTTTTGAATTTACAACCGCCAAAATAAAAAATCCCCATACTGAAAGCAAAAGCTTCAGCATGGGGATTTACCATCATCTCCATGAGCATTTAAGGCGCGTGCGGCAGGTCTTCTGGCTTACGGATCATTCTACTTCCCGCGCCTTCCCGTGCTGTTCGTCAGCATTCAAAAAGCTTACAACACAGTGGCATCAGGCGGGTTTCGTCCCCGTTTACAGCGGCGGGCCCGCACCGGCTTTTCACCGGTTTCCCTCTTATTGCCCGAGATCCGCAGCGGGATGTTGGGCAACCGGACGGCCTTTTATTTGTCGGGGACTTAAAATCACAGGACCGGGCAGGTTGTCAAGAAAAAATGTGAGAGGGAAGATGGGTTGATCTGGAGAGGGAGGTTGGGATCAGCCTTTCTGCCGATGCTGCCGAGCCCCCCGCATCAGATAAGCAAACAACCCGAAAAATAGAATGGCCGCGGCCATGAAATACCACGGAAAAAAGGTGATCGATTCTCTGAAGATGCCGTTTTCCAGTGCCTGACCCGACAATGCTCCGCTGCGCCCCTCTCTGAGAGCCGCCATCAGCCACGCATAGAGCAGCCCCACAATCCCGTAGGCCAGATTGTAGGAGAGCCCCCGGAAGCTGAGTACGGTCGCACGCTGGCGCGCGTCGGTGATCCGGTTGAGATAGTGGCTCAGGAAAAAATTGGCCATCAGCATGACTGAAAAGAGTACCAGCATGAAAAGAACGCCGTAATGGGAGATGAACATGGCCATTCCGAAGAGGCTGCCGATGGTGATGACGGTCAGCAGCAGCAGATTGAATAGGGGGGTATGCTTCTCGGCAAGCTTCATGGAGATCCACGGAACAAAGAGCCCCGCCACCGAAAGCCCCGATCCGATGATGCCGAAGGTGGCCTCGGGCAGATCGATGATCCGGTAGTATTCGCTGCTCAATGTCAAAAGCATCCGGACGATGTGATCGAAGAGAAGGCCCGACAGGATCAGAACCAGGGCAAAGGGGGTTTTCAGTATCCATCGGCCCGCTTTGAAAGTCAGGGCAAAAGCCTCTTTAAAGGATGTCCCGCTCTTCTGCTCCGGAATCGCGCCTGCAAAATCCGGATCTTCTTCCTTCTTCTGCGGCGGAACCTCCACCATCATCAGCGTGGTGGCAAGGGTCATCAGGGACATGAGCAGGGTGAGAAACGGCGGGAACCGGAGGGTGGTCTCCTGGGTCAGGTTCAGCCCAAGGTTGAGCCATCCTCCAATACGGTTGACCATCTGGGGATCATAGACCGCAGCGCCGATGAGCATGGACAGGATAAAGGCCGCGGATTGCAGGCGCATCTGCCGTTCCAGCACCTTGCCCCAATCTTTTGCATCGCCCTCCCTTGCCAGGGAATCATACGCGATGGCCTCGTCTGCCCCACTGGCAGCGGCTTCGGCCGCACCGCTGAGAATGCGATTGGCCGTAAAAAAGATCAGCAGAAGAAGCGGTTCTCCTCTGGGGGCAAATGTCAGCAGCGCCATCTCCGCTACCATGATCACGGCTGCCGTCACCAGAAGATTGCGCCGGCCCATGACATCGGCTAAAGCGCCCGATGGTACTTCGAAAAGCACGATGGTTCCGGCCCAGACCGCATTCAATACGGCAAAGCTCTCGATGGTCAGGCCGTAGTCGAGAAAGAGAATGGTGAAGACCGGATAGTAGAACCGGGCGTTGAAAAAGATCCGGAACGCGATGAAAAGCCGGACGTTTCGGATCGAAAATGGGGAGACGGCCGCCATCTGCTAAGGCTTGATCCACTCCCCCTCTTTTCGGAAGGGGAGGCAGATCTCTTTCAATGCCTTTTTGTTCTCGAAAAACCGATTCTTCATCCCCCGGAGCCATTCCCGGTGGGCCAGGGCATCTTCTTTTGTCAGCATGAATTCGTGATCCCCTTTCCGGATCTCAAGAACAAAACCCCCCTCCCCTTCTGCAAGCCTTCCGGAATTGCTGCAGGTCATGCACCGGATCTCCTCTTTCCCGAGAAAACGGAAGGTGTCTCCGCCGCACAGGGGGCAGGAGGGTCCGGACGGGGGGACGGGATCGCCGAAGAGGGCCTCTCCCAGGGCTTCTGCGGTCTTTTCGTTCTCTTTGTGGAAAAAGATCTCCCCGGGCAGTGCCCCGTAGATCAGAGCGGTCCCTTTCACCTCCGCCAGGATCAACTTTAAAAAGCTGTAGATGCTCAGGGGCGCATACCCCTCTTTACCGGGAATGCCGGCAATGGCAACCCCCACCGATGGTTTTCCCCAGAGCGCCTCGATGTGCGCGGTGATGGCAAGCCCTCGATCAAGAAAGAGCTTCAATGCGGCATTGGCCCCCAGAAAATAGGTGGGTGCGGCAAGAACCACAGCATCGGCATCCAGGATCGCATCGAGTACCTTCTGGAAATCATCTTCGAGAATGCATCTCTCTTCATCAAAAAGGCACTGATAACAGCCGATACAGGGTTTGATATTGAAATCCTGAAGCCGCAGGAGCTTCAATTGGTGAGGTTCGAAAACAGCGTCCGCAATCCGCTTGATCATGATCTCGCTGTTGCCCAGCTTCCGGGGGGAGGCAACCATGCCCAGAATTCTTTTCATCTTTTTCTCTTTCCCCTATGCCGATTGGAAGACCATCTTCTTTTGCGTGTTGTTGTAAAAGCTGAGCCGGCCCGTCAGCCTCTTCTGCTCTCCGAAGATGTTGGTGAGGGTGATCTCCTCGCCCTGCTGCGTCACCACATCCACATTCTCCAGAACCTTGACCTCCCGGCCCTCTTTTACGATAAATGCATTGATATCACACATATAAAAGCTCCCTATCCTCTTTTTTCCTGACAAAGTCTCTCCATAACCGTCTATAATGTACCACAGTGCCGGTCTCTTTGAAATGATTTTCATCCTTTTCAATACAGCCGAAATCTGCTAAGAAATGATGGTAGTTTTGAATTGATCTATCGCTATCAAAATGAAGAGGAGGATGAAAAATGGAGAAGTATGAGTGCCCCTGCGGTTACGTTTACGATCCGATGATAGGTGATCCGGATAACGGCGTGGAACCCGAGACCCCCTTTGACCAGCTTCCGGACAACTGGGTCTGCCCCCTCTGCGGCGCGGAAAAGGAATTTTTCGAAAAGGTTTAGTCTCAAGAGATATCCCCGGCGCGTGGGCTGAGAAAAAGGAGAGAAAGATGGGACTTCCCGATATTGTCTTCACCATTGTCGAAGATGAGAACTGCCCTCTGTATGAGAACACCGATTCGTTCAAGCTCTCAAACCATGCGCTGGCCCTCCCCCTGGGAAAAGCGGCATGTATGATCCTTGTGCTGGATATCACCGAAACCCTCCTGCCCTTTGAAGATGGGCGCTCCTCTCCCGAAGGCAGCCCATTAGGCGATTTCCAGTGCAGCGGATGCACCGGAAAGATCCGGCTGCAGTTTGATAAGGATCGGAAAAAGAGCCTGGTGGATGAGATCACGGAGAAGGGCAAAAATGTGGAATCGATCAGCGGCCTTCTGAAAAATTTCTCCTTTTTCCAGACCCTCAGCGAAGAGCACATCTCGGAGCTGGTCCCGCTGCTCAAGATCAGGAAATACCAAAAAGGCGATGAGATTCTCACCAAAGGGGATGCGGGAAAGTTTCTCTTCATCCTCCTCAATGGAACTGTGGAGGTTCTGGGCCGGGATGACGTTCACATGGCCTTTCTGAAAAAGGGGGAGGTCTTTGGCGAGATGAGCCTTTTGAGCGGGGACCCGATAGGAGCCACGGTCCGGGTGGTGGAGCCCTCCACTGTTCTTCACATCGAAAGCCGGGATTTCCGG
>JAABSP010000195.1 GCA_011390345.1 Desulfobacteraceae bacterium | reverse complement strand
TCCGGTTCCCGACTCTCCGGTGATGAGGAGGTTGGTCTTGGTGCGGGAGATCTGGCGGATCATATCATATATATAGAGCATCCTGGGGCTGTTGCCCACGATCCGGCCGAAGTGGAGGTTCTCTTTGAGGCTCTCGTTGATATAGCGCCGCTCCTGGTTGAGAGTCCGCATATCCAGGGCCCGGGCCACGGCCGCCTTCAGCTCGTTGTTGTCAAAGGGCTTTGGAAGATAGTCGAACGCGCCGTCGTTCATGGCCTCGACCGCAGTCTCCGCGGTTGCATAGGCCGAAATCATGATGACCACGGTGTTCGGGTTCTTCCGTTTGGCGGCCCTAAGCACATCGAGCCCGGTCAGATCCCCCAGCCGGATGTCGCACAGCAGCAGGTCGTAGTCGCTCTTTTCGATCATGGAGAGGGCCTCTTTTCCGCTTTCCGCGGTGGAGACCGCATACCCGACCCGTTTCAGCATGAAGTCGAGCAGCTCCCGCATGCTCAATTCATCATCGACGACCAGTATCTTAGGCTGCACATCGGCCATTTTTGAGGTCTTCTCCTTTCGCTCTATCTCAGCAGATCCCCGATGCGCCCCCACCGGACCCCGAAAGCCTCCTTGTCCCAGGACCAGTAGATGATAAAGGCCTTCCCCTTGACCGCCTCGATATCGACAAATCCCCAGAAACGGCTGTCATAGCTGTGGTCCCGATTATCCCCCATCACAAAAAGGGAATCTTCAGGCACTTTGACGGGGCCGAAGTTGTCCCGGGGCTGGATCATCTCGGGAATGATATGGGGGTCGGTATGAACGGCAAATTTCTGATCCAGCTTCTCTCCGTTGACCAGGACCTTCTTGTCCCGGATCTCCACGGTGTCCCCCTCGACCCCCACCACCCTTTTAATAAAGTCCTTGTCCGGATCTTCGGGGAATTCAAAGACCACAATATCTTCCCGCTTAGGATCTTTGATGGAGATCATGGTTTTGTTGATAAAGGGAACCTTGACGCCATAGATGAACTTGTTGACCAGGATATGATCCCCGATCTGGAGGGTCTCCTTCATGGAGCCCGACGGGATCTTGAAGGCCTGCACCACAAAGGTCCGGATGAACATCGCGAGGATCACCGCGATGATGATCGCCTCGATGTTCTCCCGAAGACCGCTCTTCTTCTTTTTCTCCGTTTCCAGACTCCGATCCGTATTCAAATCGCCCTCGATCTCTTTTTTGGCATCTTATGCCGTCCTAAAACCGAAAATCAACGCGCTTTCCTTTTCACCCCTCCGATGGAACGGAGTTGGGATTGACAAATCTAAAAAGAAATATTACACTACATATTCTTTGATGCTTTGAGGAAGTGGATAGCTCACTGGTGGGGCTCCCGGACTTCAAATCCGGTGTGGGGCGCTAAAACCGTCCCGGATGGGTTCGATTCCCATGCACTTCCGCCACTCCTCATATCTGATTCTAATTTCTGGTTCTCATTCCTGATTTTCATCTCTGTTTTTATTCCTGTTTTTTATCTCTGGGCCAGCCACAAGATCACCGGCACGAACAGAAAAAAGAGTATGATCATCATCCCGGGCAGCGACAGATAGGGCCGATACCAGGGTTCTCTCCGGATCTTGGCCCCCCGGACTTCCGCCATGAACCAGTTGCCGGTGAGGATTGCCGCCACCAGCGCACAGACCATCTTTATGATATTCACTACTTCCGCCACGATAAACCTGCTCCTCCTTTATTGATAAATTCAAGCCTTTATTAAAAAATTCAAGCCTCTATTAAAAAAACTCAATCCGCACCCTCATCCACCCGCCTGATCCCCTCCATCAGCAGCCACATGAAATCACCGATCTCGGGCTGATTTTCGGCCTCTTTGGGCAGCTTTGGCGTGAATTTGAAGCGCCCATCCTTCTGCCGGAGCATATCGAAAAAAGCCTCCTGCCCTGATTTACCGTCGTAGCGGGCATAGACCAGTGCCCCCTCATCAAAGGCCAGTTCCCCGACGCCCTGCCCGATGTTGAGCGTCATCATTCCCGTCTTCCGGTTCAGATTGAGGGTCTGGAAGAGTTCCGAAGGCGGGTTGTCCGACAGTTTTCCGGACATGCCCGAGGTGATCTCCTCGAACCGCTCCACATTGGTCTTTGCCAGACGCTTTGCCAGCAGTTGGGCAAAGTACATCTGAAGCGATGGGAACATGTTGAGGACCTTTTTGAAATCCCTGCCGTAGATGAAGAGCACCGTCACCGTGTCCACAACCTTGACCGTGGCCCCGGCCGGGGTTCCGATGAGCAGGCTGATCTCGCCGCAGACCTCCCCCCGCTCCATGACGCCGATGC
>JAABSP010000013.1 GCA_011390345.1 Desulfobacteraceae bacterium | reverse complement strand
TGGAACGGTATGAGGATTTCTCTTCGGGAATGTCGGGCCATCTCTCGGATATGTCGCCGGCCGAACTCTTTCAGGCATTGAATGTCAACCAGAAGACAGGGGCGGTCAAGCTAAACCTCTCGGATCGGGAGGCCGAGGTGGTCTTTCGGGATGGCGAGCTGATCGGGGCACAATCGGGAAAAAATGCGGGCAAAGAGGCTTTCTACGAGATCCTTCAGGAGAAAGTGGGGCGATTCAAGTTTGTGGGAGAGCTGACCCCGGAGCAGGAGAATGCCGAAGAGCTGGGAAACTTCATGTGGCTGCTGATGGAGGGGGCCCGTCACCAGGACGAGGCAGAAGCGCCAGAGGGGTTGACGCTCTGATATCCTCTGCCGCTTTTTTTTAAGGTTATCCCCTGCCCGGCGCAGAATCGGCCGGACAGAGGGATTTTAACCGTTCACTTCTAGGACTTCACTCCCCATACCGCATAGACCGGATCGGAATAGGGCATCTGCGGATAATATTTGTCATTTTCCGGCCGGGACCATCCCCGGGCCGAGAAGGTTTGAAGATCTTTGAACCGGCCGGCCCGCAGGAAATAATCGAGAACCAGCCCTATCCGCTCGAACTCGTGAAGCTCTGTCCAGATCCGGATCGCCTTGGGCGGGAACCAGCGGTTGGAGAAGGTCACGATGAAGCGACCGCGGGGACGCAATACTCGGTTGACCTCTTTGAATACCGCAATCGGGTCTGTCAGATACTCCACAGAGACCGTACAGAGGACCAGATCAAAGCTCCCGTCTTTAAAGGGCAGGGTCGGGTTCTCGTTGAGATCATGGACCATGTGCCGGGTTAGCTGCGGGTTGTCAGTCATCTCGGCCCCGTTCATCCCCAGCCCCGTCACTGAATGGGGGGCAGCCGATTCCGGCAGATGGGACCGCCAACCGCTCATGAGATCGAGTACGTCCATTCCCGGCTTCAGCAGTTTTCCATAGAGCCCGGAGATGGTCTCGATGGCCCGGTCGTCGATATGGTTGACAAACCGGGGCTTTTCATAGAAGAGGCTGTCCGGAGCCCCATCCTGCCGGGAGAGCGCCTCCTCATTCAGAAAATCGGTGGATTTCCCCCCATTACGGCGCTGCATACCGGGGCCTTGGGTCAGACAGTCCATCAGCACCGAACACTCTCCGCCCCGGTCAAAGGGCTTCTCATAGACCTCCTCCACCCGGGCTTCCACCAAAAGAGGCGCGGCCGACAGGGGATGGTTCAAATCGGCCGTAAAGTGACCATTGTTGATGTCGATGCACCGAAACGGCGCGATGTTCTGCGGATAGACATTGTAGATGTCTTGCAGCAGGCCCCGGGGATAGAAGCGGCCCTCTTTCGGGGCCACTGCCGCCTCATTGAACTGCCGCCTCTTGAGCTGAAAACGGTATTTGTCCTCATATGAAGGGAGGACCTCTCCGGGCGCAAATTCTGCGGCAAAGGATTCACCGGCTTCTGCTCCGATCAACTGTGAACGAAGCGCATCCGGTAGAATATCCCGCCAGAAATTGACCCATACAAGCTGTTTTTCCTGATGGCTCGCCTCGTCGCTCTTCCAGTCGAGGGTAAACTCCACTTCTGCAATGCTCTCGGGATTGATCATCTTCATTTGTACTACTCCTTGGCTTCAGGTTTGCAATTGTGCGCACCTGAATGGGTTCAATTTCAACGATAAGAGATCATTTTCCCTTGTCAAGAATCATTCTCAATAAAGATCCATTGGATCTTGACAAATCAATCTGAAACAGGATACAAAATCACTGGATTAAAGGGAGAAAAGTGTTTATATTGATCCAATTTATATGAGGTTTATATGAGGATTTAGGTTGATTCGGATAATCGATCCTGGAAATTAAAACGGGATGGATAACTTTATTTCACAAGGAGATGCTCATGGCCGACATGTTCGAGGATTATCGAAAGCAGAATGAGAAGAAAGTCCAGTCATCCCAGCAGCCCCTTGCGTCCAAACCGGAGCCGGAACAGTTTCCCCAGGGCGGCCCCGCGGGAGGAGCAGAGGCCGGACAGCCGGCAGGGGACAGGCGGTTCGAATATCTCTACCGCGGGGCTTTTACCATGCTGAAGGTGAAGCTCGATGCGGGAGAGCGGATCAAGGCCGAATCCGACGCGATGGTGGCCATGACCGCGAATGTCCGGGTGGAGGGAAAGCTGGAGGGCGGCGTCTTGGGCGGCCTTGGCCGGATGCTCACCGGAGAGAAGTTCTTTTTCCAGACACTGGCCGCGGAGCACGGCCCCGGCGAGGTCTATCTCTCCCCGGCCGTCCCCGGAGACATCTACGAGATTTTGCTGGACGGATCAACAGACTATATCCTTCAGAAGGACGGCTTCTTTGCCGGTTCCGACAGTATCTCCATCACCACCAAGATGCAGAACCTGGCTCAGGGGTTCTTCTCAGGAGAGGGCTTTTTCGTGATCCGAGCCGGGGGACGGGGAATGCTCTTTGTCAGCTCCTACGGGGCCATCCATCCCATTGATCTGGCCGCGGGCGAGGAGATCATCGTGGACAACTACCATCTGGTGGCCTGGCCCGAGAACATGAGCTACACCGTGGAGAAGGCCGCATCTGGCTGGATCTCCTCTTTCACCTCCGGAGAGGGGCTGGTCTGCCGGTTCCGGGGGCCCGGCAGGGTGCTGATTCAGACCCGGAACCCCAAGGGGTTTGCCAGTTGGATCAGGCATTTGATGCCTGCCAAATAGGAATTTGTCGAATGCCGGATTATCTTTCGGAAAAGCGCGGATACGAGGGCGGAGCCTATCATTCGGAGCTTGAACGCGGAAGGGCCTTTGGACGGATCAGCCTCACCCCTGCCGGGATCACCTTTTTCGGCTCGGATGTGCAAAAGTCCCTGCCCACAAAGGGAATCGAGATCCGGGCCGGGGGCGCAAACGATCAGACGATCTTCTTCACTCATCCTGATGTCTTGGGCTGGACTCTTTTTACCGGGGATAGGAAGATATTGGAAGAGTTGAACCTGTCCGGAAGCGCGGAGATCCTCCGTCAGGTCGGCGATATCCGGAAGAAAAGCCGGAAAAGCCTCTGGGTGCTGGCATCCCTTCTGCTGCTGATGTTCATGGGCATCTACGGTCTATTCCTGCTGAAAGAGCCGCTCTGCATCGCGATCGCGCATCGGGTCCCGCCCTCCTGGGAGGAGAAGATCGGAAAGATCGCATTTTCCCAGTTAAAAGCGAACCAGCGATTCATGGATGATCCCGAGGTGGAGCGGCAGATGGAGAAGATCGCCCGCCCCATCATCGAGAGCATCGGCTCTGCAAGGTACGAATTCACCATTGCGGTGGCCGACAACTCTCAGATCAATGCCTTTGCCCTGCCCGGGGGATATATCATCTTCAATTCCGGGCTGCTGATTGCAGCAAAGTCTCCGGAGGAGATCGCCGGGGTCATGGCCCATGAGATGGCTCATGTGACGCTGCAGCACGGGATGCGCCAGATGATCAGCTCTTTGGGGATCTTTGCGGTGATCCAGGCATTTTTCGGGGATGCATCCGGGATTCTTGCGGTGATTGCCGACAATGCCGGGTTTCTGCTCACCCAGAAATACTCCCGGGATTACGAGCGGGAGGCCGATGAAGAGGGATGGGAATATCTGGTGGGGGCTTCGGTCAATCCGACCGGCATGATCGAGTTCTTTGACACGCTTCTGGAAGAACAGAAGAAGGAGACCGCGTTGATGAAGGGAGAGGCTTTGAACTTTCTGAGTACCCATCCGACGACTGAGGAGCGGATCGAGCGGCTTCGGGAAAAAAGGGATGACATGGAAGGGGCGATGGTTTATTTTGACTTTGATGTGGATTTTGGCGCTTTTCAGGCGGCTGTTAAACATCAGCAAAAGGTTTTTCCATGAATGAGAATATTATCAAAAAAGGTTCATGAAAGAATGTCACCCTATGCACTGACAGGATATATCGACTCTGCATTGTCATATGCGGAATATGATAAATTTGAAGATGGCACGTTTGCAGGCCGGATCCCACTATGCAAAGGTGTTATTGCCTTTGGAAAAACCCTCAAAGAATGTGAACAAGAGCTGCAATCCACTCTTGAAGATTGGATTCTGCTCGGATTGAAGATGGGTCATGATATCCCAATGATAAAGAAACAATCAGCAAGTGTAGATTCGGAGTAAAATGCAGCCCCCCATATCCCTTTTAATGAATTTTGACCGGAGAATCGAACATCTCGAGCGCCTGGCACAGACCGGAACCCGCAAAGATGTCGAGGATTTTCTCACCGCACTGGCCAAAAAAGCCGGAGACCGCCTCTTCCAGCGTCAGGCCGCAGATGATCTGCTGGCCGTTACAACCCCCGAAGCCGCACTGCCGGCGGTCTATGCCGAATACCGGCCCGTGGTCAAAGACGGTATCCGGTTTCTCTTCTCTCACCTTTCCGTTTCCCGGCTCATCTCGCTCATTGCGGATCAGGCGCAACTGCCCCGGGAGACCCCGATTCCCGAGCGGATCGTCCGGATGGCCGCTCAGGTCCCGACGCTGCACAAGCTGGGGCAGATTCTCGCGCGGAACCGGAACATGGACCCGGATTTCCGGAAGTGGCTCATCCGGCTTGAATCGGGCGACAGCCCTTCGGAGATGGCCGAGATCCATTCCCGGATCGAAAATGAGCTGGGTGATGACCTGAAACGGTATTCCGTTGCCATCGGAGATTCGATTCTGGCCGAGGCGAGCGTGGGGCTGGTGGTTCCATTTACCTGGCTGATGCCGGGAACCAGTGCATCCCGGAAAGGGGTTTTCAAGATGCTCAAGCCGGGAGTGATG
The DNA here is from genome assembly GCA_011390345.1 of Desulfobacteraceae bacterium. GTDB lineage: Bacteria > Desulfobacterota > Desulfobacteria > Desulfobacterales > JAABSP01 > JAABSP01. The sequence continues at coordinate 75,843 of JAABSP010000013.1, read as the reverse complement.
GACCGGCTCACCGAGGAGCTGGAGATCCTGAAGTCTCTGGGCCATTACTACGAAGAGCGGCGGGATCAGTACGGTCTGGAAAAACTCCGCTTTGCAGAGGTCTTTGACGAGATCGCGGGATCACTCATCGAGGAGATCGACCTCTTCGGGGAACAGTCTAAACTGAAGCAGGCCAAGAGCTTCTACCGCCTGGATACAGATACCGAGATCCCGTCAGTGCTCCCCTTCTCCAAAAAAGGGATCACCGCGATGGACTTCATCACCGGAGATAAGGTGACAGATGCCAAAATGAGCCTCTCGGACCGGCGCAGATCCGCGGGCATGCTCTTCAATGCCCTGATCTGGAAGCCGCTCTTCTCCTCGTCCGAGACCGCCTGCTTCCACGGAGACCCCCATGCCGGCAACCTCTTTGCCGCGGTTCATTCCTCCATGAACAAGTCGTTCAAAGGCGTGAGCCTCGGACTTCTGGACTGGTCCCTTGCCGGAACCCTGAGCCGGGCCGATCGTTCCCGGATCGTGCTGCTGATGCTCGGCACTGCCTCTGGGAATCGGGCGCTCATCTGCGATGCGGTTCGGGCACTCTCTCCTGGTGAGGAGGAGATCCTCGAACTTCCGGAGCTGGTGGCACAGCGCATGGCGAGCGAGGATTATCAGGGGGCCGGCAATGCAAAGCGGACCTTTTTGATCATCGACGGCCTCTCTCTCAATGGCCTGCACTTCTCCAAGGATCTGCTCCTCTTCCGGAAAGCCTTCTTTACGCTGGACGGCGTGATCGGGGAGCTGGACCCGGATTTCGACATGGATGACTTCATGATGCGGAAGATGGGAGAGCTGATTGCCGGTGAGATCCCCCGGCGCTGGATCTCGGTGATGCTGCGGATTCCGGACAGAGCAGAACATTATAGGAGCCTGATCTCCAACGGTGATCTGACGGGGCTGGCCTTTCACCTGGCCTATCAGGTGATGGGGGAAGGATTTCGCCGGGGAACCGATGCCGCGGGCCGGATCATCCAAGGGCCCGTGCGCCTCTTTTTCCGGCCCTTTATGCTGACACAGGAATAAGCGCAGAGATTGAAGTAAGAGCGCAGAAAAAGCGTTTGGGATCGGGTTGCGCTACCAGCGGCTACCATCGGGACGCAGCCTTCTCCATACATTCCGGGCATAGCCCCATGAACTCGAGCCGATGGCCGATCACCTTGTACCGGGTGGAGCCGTGGAGCCGGCCCTCGATATCCTCCAGAGAGGGCATGGGCGCATCATCGAGCCGGTCGCAGTTGATGCACCGGATATGGTAGTGCTTTGCCGGGTTGCCGTCGAAGCGCTTCAGACTTCCGCTCAGTTCGATCTTCTGGATCTCCCCCAGCTCCGACAGGATATCCAGATTCCGATAGACGGTTCCAAGGCTGATTCTAGGCATCTTCTGACGCACTATCTCATAGACCTCGTCCGCGCACGGATGGGTCTTCTTCTCTTGCAGCGTTTCCAGGATGACCCGCCGCTGACGGGTCATCCGCATATTTCTTTGCTTTAACAACTTGTTCACCTTAAACGATATTTGAGGCGCGCCCAAGGGGCAACGGATTTTTTTTCATCCGCCGCCCGAGAGCCTATCGCTTGTCGATCGGCTCCCACGCACACTCTTCCGGGCCGCAGTAGTCGCCCACATATTCCGACTTGGGCCGGTAAAGCATTGGTTTGGGCGCAGCCTCTGCAAACTTCTCCTCGACCACATGCGCGACCCACCCGGAGATCCGGGAGACCGCAAAGACCGGGGTAAAGAGATCCATCGGAATGCCCATTGCATTGTAGACCGTCGCGCTGTAGAAATCGACGTTGGGAAAGATCTCGATCCCCTTTTTCTCCTTGAAAGCCGCCTTGGTCTTCTCCTCCAGTTCGGCTGACATCTCATACCATTTGGATTCGCCGGTCAGCTCCCCCAGCTTCTTTGACATGGGCGCGAGGATTCTGGCCCTCGGGTCGCCGTTTTTGTAGACCGCATGCCCCAGCCCCATGATCTTTCCGCCGGCATCGAGCTGCTCTTTGATGTAGCCGTCGATCCTCTCCTTGTCGCCGATCTCCTTGAGCATCTTCATCACCCGGGTATTGGCCCCGCCGTGAAGGGGCCCGGAAAGGGAGCCCACGGCCGCGGCCACGGCCGCGTAGAGATGGGCCTGGGTGGAGGAGACCTTCCGGGCCCCAAAGGTGGAGGCGTTGAAGGAATGCTCCGCATGGAGGGTCAGGCAGATATCCATGAAGCGGCCCACCTGATCTTCGGGAGGCTTTCCGGAAAGCATATAGAGAAAATTGGCCGCATGCCCCAGTTCGTCCGATGGCGGTACGACCATATCACCTTTTCGAATCCGGTCCCAGGCCGCCACCACCGTTGCAAACTTCGCGATGAGGCGGATGCCCATCCGGACCGACGCCTCCTTGGAGGTATCTTCGATGTCCGGATCGAACGCGGCCAGAAAGGCCACGGACGACTGGAGCACATCCATAGGCAGCGCGTCCTTGGGGAAAAGGCGCAGGGCCGCGAGCAGCTCTTCCGGAACTGCACGCTCCTTCACCAGCCGGGCATTGAAATCCTTCAGCTCGGCCTCGGAAGGAAGCTTTTCGTTGAGCAGCAGATGGGCCACCTCTTCAAAGGTCGCCTCCTCTGCAAGGTCTTCGATCAGATAGCCCCGGTAGATCAGCTTGGATGCCTCGCTCTGAACATCGCTGATCCTGGTGCTGGCGATCACCATGCCTCGCAGGCCGGTATTCTTGAAATCTGGGGTTTGACATTCCTCAACCATGGGCACATCTCCTCCCGTGAGACTTTCGTTTAAATATCGATCCACATGTCGGCTTCGTTTCCGCAGTGGGAGCAGACGCCGGTTCCTTTCACCTTGGGGGCAGATTCGTTAGCCTTCTCCGGAACGGCTGGGGCCTCTTTGGGCGCCTTCTTTGCCGCCTCGACATCCTCCAACGAACAGGTAACGGTCATCTCTCCTTCGCTACCGCAATTTTCACACTGGCAAACCGTTTTCTTCTCCACTGTCTGGCTCATTTTTAATTCTCCCATTAAATGATATAGGATGGTAAGATCTGCTGCCTTTGCTGCCTGCACCGCAACATAAAAAAATTTAAAGAGTCCGGTGAGACAGGAACTTTTTTCTCTTAGCTATTTATACCCAAAAAGTGCGGATTTTTCAATAGCAAGTTGGCTTCATGGGCCGGTTTGGAAATAAAAGATTGAATTACAATACCCAAACCGATATCTTATAAGGGATTTTTGATTCAGGGGGATCGGTGTGTAGGAGGTAAAATGTCCGATGCATATATGAGAATCACCGGCGTGCATGATTGCCCCCTCTACCGGGTGGGAGATGAGATCTTCCGTTCCGGAAAGGGGCTGCGAAGTCCGCAGCATAAGCCCGTCTGCCTGATTCTGGCCAGTGACATCATGGAGATGATCATGCGCTACGGAGAGGTGGAAAGGGGACGGAAATACGCGTTCGACTGCAGCGGATGCACCGGATCTGTGCATCTGGAGTACCGGCAGATGCGGCCCGCGGCAAAAGGGAAGAAACGGATCGGACAGGATGCCACCGCTATCGTGGCCATGTTGAGCCAGTTCCCGCTTTTCGAGTCTCTGGACGAGGAGAGCATCATCGAGCTGGTCTCCTTTTTGAAGCTGAAACGCTTTGAAAGGGGGGAGGCGATCATCAAGAAAGGGGAATCCGGAGAGAATCTCTTCATCATCGTCTCCGGCAGAGTGGAGGTGGTGGGCGAAGGGGACATGACCATGGCCTACCTCGGCAAGGGGGAGATCTTCGGGGAGATGAGCCTTCTGAGCGGTGATGCGGTGGGCGCGACGATCCGGGTGGTGGAGCCGGCAAGGGTTCTCTACCTTAACGGAGACGACTTCCGCCGGGTGCTCGCCTCTCTTCCGTCGCTGCAGATGTATCTGGCCTGTCTGCTGGCCCGCCGGCTGGCTCAGACCAACATGATGGTCTTTGAGGAGTTCTCCTCGGGGATGATCGGCAAGCTTTCGGAGATGCCGCCCTCGGGTCTTTTTCAGATGTTCAACCTCAACCAGAAGACCGGTGTGCTGCAGTTGGAGCTGGATGGCGGAAATGGCATGGTGGTCTTCAGAGACGGGGAGGTCATCCGAGCAGCCTACAATCAGAAAAAGGATCGGGAGGCTTTTTTTGCACTGATTCAAGAGCGTGAGGGAAGGTTCAAATTCATGCCGGGGCTGCCGCTCTCCGAGGATATGGATGCTCCCATTCTCGGAGACTTTATAAAGCTGCTCATGGAGGGGGTCCGCCGGATGGATGAGGAGAGTACATGCCGATGAGAAATAAGAAACCGTTGAGCCGGAACCGAAGCCGAAACCGGGGCTGGTATCAGAGCTGGTATCAGAGTCGGAATAGGAGAAGGTTAGAGCGGAAGGAGGAGAGATGAGGGCTTATCGCTTGATATTATTGTCAATGATCCTGCCGTTGTTCACGGGGTGTATTCAACTGGCGGCCTATTACGACATGGATACAGATCTGATCGAGACGAGCTATGAGGCCGCGGATGCGCTGGTGGCCCGGCTCAATCCCCCCTTTATTCTGGATCGGACCATTCTGGTGGCCGGATTTGCCGACATCGATGCAATGGATCAGACCTCCACCTTCGGCAGAACCGTGGGGGAGTATATCGGCTCCCGGCTGAGCCAGCGGGGGTTTCAGGTGGCAGAACTGAAGCTCTACGAGCCGGTCTTCATCTCGGTCGAGGAGGGCATCTTCATCCTTAAGAACGCGGTGAAGGAGATCAGCCTGGACAAAAACGCGCAGGCCCTGGTGGTGGGGACTTACTCGGTGGCCGATGACCTCATCTATCTGTCGGCCCGGGTGGTCAATCCCATCAACGGCATGGTGCTGGCCGCACACGCGTTCAAAGTGCCGCTGGGGGAGAACAACCTCCGGATGATCAAGACCGGAAAGATCCTCCCGGCCCCGGTTCCCCGCCGGTTTCCGCCCGGGCCCATCGAGCGGGAGGGAGAAGATTATCATTAGGGGGGAAAATGGCGATGTTCAACCCGCCTCATCCGGGTGAGATTATAAGAGAATTTTGTGTGGAGCCGCTTGGGATCAGTATCACCGAAGCGGCAAGAGCCTTGGGGATTACAAGAAAGACCTTTTCGGCTCTATTGAACGGGAGGGCGGGCCTCAGTCCTGAGATGGCGTTGAGATTATCGAGAGTTTTTGGCCGTTCGCCTGAGAGCTGGCTCAAGCTTCAGTTGCAATATGACCTCTGGAAGACAGAACAATCGGTTGATATCAGCAACTTGAGGCGAATCGAAATCGCTTGAGTCCAGATTGCTATCTGATTCATCTGTAGTCCTACCGTCGAAAAGCGAGAAGTTACTTCTCGGTTTGATCCCCGTTCTGACCGGAGGATGCGCTAAGGATAATCCCTGACGGCAGGGATTCGCCGAAGATGGCGCTCTCCTCCTGACGGGCCAGGGGGATCACCTTTTCGATGACGCGAATCTCCTCTTCCGGATATCCCTGTTCCCGCATCCAATCCGCGACCTGGGCGGCAAATTCCGGTGAGAGATCCCGGATGCGGTCTCCGGTCTTTCGGGCCATCTGTGCGATGCCGCTTCCCAGGGATTTGGCTGCCGGACCCGCGATCTCCGGCCCGATCTCCATCAGCCCCTCTATCCATTTTTCGGCCTCGGCCGGCGGTACCACCCGATCCACAGGGCCGTAGAGCAGCTCTCTTGCCCCGAACCGGGAGAGGGACCAGAAGTGCTGGGGTTTTGATTTCTTCGAGATCTCCGAAAAGAGTTGCTTCCCCAGCTTGATCTTGTCCTTGGTCAGCAGCAGCTCCATGTTGGCCGCGGCCATCCAGATCTCCAGCCGCTCCTGGGGGGGAACCTTTTTGGTCTTCTGCCCCTTTTTGGGCAGCAGTACCGGGGTCAGATCCTGGATGATCTGCCGCTGCTGGCCCGGGGCCAATCCGCCGGCGGCCCTCCGCCAGAGAATCCACCACTCGGAACGCACCTGGGGATTTCCGGAATGAACCGGCCCGTTCCGGTAGATGCGCCATAGCCGCTTCATCCGGTGTTCGTCAAACCCCTCACCAAATCCGGGCCGCAGACAGAAGCCGGTGAGATTGAGCCATCGGCTCTCGCTGATCGGGGTCGTTCCCCGCTTTTCAATCTTTTTGAGCAGCTCATCGGAGATCCGTCGGATCAATCCCAATGGCCATCGCTCCTTGGGGCGCTCCACAATGGCCGTGATCTCCTTGACCAGCCCCTGAAGCCGCTTCTCGTCGGTCGAGTCCGCAAATGCCGCCCGCACCGCATTGCAGGCCGACTCCACCAAGGACTCGTCAAAGGTGTCCTCCTCCATCACGCCGGTGTCGGTCTGACCAGCCGTATCCCGGATCTGGAACTGCAGCCGCCACCGGTGATCCGTCACCGCGGAACGGCACCAGAGGGCAAGGGTTCCCACTTCGGTGTAGTCGGCTTCCACATGCACCGGAATGCTCGTCTCCGCGCCCTTTTTACCGAACTGCACCACGGTCTGCAGGGGCGGCAGCGGGGTGAGGGTCTCGTCGATCTCGATGATGTCGCCGCACCGGTCACCGGAGCGGAAGCTGGAGCTGAACATGTCAAAGGCCACGGGCCGGTTCGCGATAACCTCGAACTTCTTGTCGGTCAGCTCGATGTGGGAGCCCTCATCCAGGCCCCGCTCCACCAGGCAGATTGCCACTTTTTCGGCCTTCCCGGCCTCAATTTCGGCCTCCGCGCCCATGTAATAGGCTCTTGGGCTTCCGCTGCCCACCCGGACCCCCTGCCCCATCTTGACAAGCCCATAATAGGCCGCGCCCAAAGCAACAGAGAGATCGGGCTCCCGGTTTTCCAGCACCCGGGGAAGCGCGGTGTCGGACTGTCCGAACCAGTGGCGCACGGCCCCGCGGATCCGCTCCTGAATCACCGGGGACTTGAGGGAGCCGCCATTGAAGAGGATCAGATCCGGCTCGGGCCGTTCTCTGCCGAGCAGTCCCGCCACATCCTTCTGATGCCGATTGAGAAACCAGCCGAGATGGCGGGTGATGGCCGGCTCCGGCTCGTAGGGGAGGCCAAACTCTGTGATGCCTTTGCGGATGTCGGACTTTTTGGGGGTATCAGGATCTGCCAAGGGGAAAAACCCATCGATCACCGTCTTCTCCACCGTCTCCCGGTCCAGGGTCGCGGAGAGGGTATCTGCAATCAGCTTTTTCCCCTTGCCCATGAGGGTGATCTTCCGGCTGTCGGCTTTGCCGTCTAAAATCACCTCTTTGGCCTCCCGGCACTGGTGGGTCAATGCCTTCCATCGGTCCGTGCTCAAAGAGGATTTCTTGTTGGAAAAGGCGCCTTCCACCAGCCGGGCCAGAGCGAGGTCGATATTATCTCCCCCCAGCAGCAGATGATCTCCCACCGCGATCCGCTCGAAACGCGGGCTTCCTTCGGCCTCCTGCAGGGTGATGAGGGTGAAGTCGGTTGTGCCGCCGCCCACGTCGCAGACCAGGATCAGCTCATTGGGAGCCACATGCTGATCCCAGCTCTTTTCATGGCGGATCAGCCAGTTGTAGAACGCGGCCAGAGGCTCCTCCAGCAGAGTGACATTTGAAAGCCCCGCGTGTGTGGCCGCCTCCATTGTCAGATCCCGGGCCACCTCGTCAAAGGAGGCCGGCACCGTGATGATAACCACCTGATTTTCCAGGTAGAGATCGGCATTGTCCCCGCAGGCATGATTCCAGGAACGGCGGATATGGCGGAGATAGGCGGCAGTGGCCGAAACCGGTGAGATTTTGGAAACCTCCTCCCCCGCGCCCCACGGCAGGATCTTCGCCTTCCGATCGGCCTTGGCATGACATAGCCAGCTTTTGGCAGACGAGACCAGCCGGGCCGGCACCGATGATCCATGATCCCGGGCAAAATCTCCAACAAAAGTGTCATCCTCCCTATCCCAGGGAATGGATACCGCATCCTTGGAAAGATCGTACTCCCCTGGAATGTAGAGAAAAGAGGGAAGCACGGGCCTCGCTGCAAATTCCCCCGAAGCCGTCATCTGCGGAACTTGAAAGAGGCGGATCTCCTTGGTCTGTTCCGATTCGAGATCCGCGTAGGAGACCGCGGAATTGGTTGTTCCGAGATCGATGCCGATAATGTAACGCTTATCCAAGAACTTCAAAATTTATCTTCTCTCCTCATCCTTGCCTTCCTCTTCGTCCTCTTCGTCCTCTTCATCCTCTTCCCACTCTTCCTCTTCTTCTTCCTCCAAAACCTGCTCCCGGACATTGAATTCCAGCTTCCAGCGCTGGGTGTTCTCTTCTCTGGAGACGCACCAGAGTTCCAGGGTTCCGATCTCCGTAACCTTCACCTCAAGATAGACCGGAAGAGCGGTTCCCGGCTCGCCGTCGAGGGTGGTCTCAATGGTGGTGATCTCCTCCACATCCTCCTCCCAGTCGTCCACCACCATCCCGGGGGTGTCGTCGAGGCGGACTGTGGAGCCGAGAAAATCGAACTTGACCTTCTCTCCAACCACAAGCACGAACTCCTGATCCTGCAGCACAACCTGGGTTCCCTCCTCCATGCCAAAAGGCGCTACACAGAGGGCCTTGATCGGCGCGGGCATTCCCGGCACCGCTGGCAGAGATGCCGCAACACCGATGTAGTAGGTCATGTTGAGGCCGCCCCGGATGCGGATGCCCTGCCCTCTTCGGGCAAATCCGTAGTATGCGGCGCCCCGGGCCACGGTTAGGTCGAAATCCTCGTTTTCGATCTCCCGGACCCCCTGGCCGCTCTCGGGCTCGATCCAGGATGAGAGGACATCCACCACCTGCTCCCGGACCAGTTCCGACTTGGTCGCGCCGCCGTTGAAGAGGATGGCCGAGGGAACGATCCGCTCCCCCTCCCGCTGCTGCCGGTTTAAAAACCTGGCCAGGTGATGGGTGATGGCCGGGTCAGATTCATAGGAGAGCCCCACCTCCTTGATGCCGGTCTTCTGTCCCGAAGGACGGGCATCAAGGTCGCACTGGGGGAAGAAGCCGTAGAGGACGATCTCTTCCACCTCTTTCCGGGTCAGCTTCTTCTTGATGGTCCCGCCGATGAGGCCGCTGCCCCGGCCCAGAATCGTCACGGAATAATCCTCCCGATCCGGGTCCGAAAGGAGGACCTCCTTGGCCTTTCGGCAGGCGTGCCAGAGGCCCCGCATCTGCCAGGCATCGAGCTTTTTGCCCTTGGAGATCCGCTTGGAGACGGTATAGGCCAGCGCCAGATCCATGTTGTCACCGCCCACCAGCAGATGATCACCCACCGCGATCCGCTCCAGCACCAGCTCCCCCTCCTCTTCGGAGACGCTGATAAGGCTGAAGTCAGATGTCCCGCCGCCCACGTCGAAGACGAGGACCAGATCCCCTTTTCCCACCTGCTCCCGCCAATCTTCCCCGGCCGACTCGATCCAGGCGTAGAATGCGGCCTGGGGCTCTTCAAGAAGGGTGATGTTGGCAAGACCGGCCATCTCCGCGGCCTTGACCGTCAGCTCCCGTGCCACCGCGTCAAAGGAGGCCGGGACCGTCAGCAGAACATCCTGGTTCTCCATCCGGAGATCCTCATCCTCGGCCGCCATCTCATGGTTCCAGGCATCCCGCATGTGGCGGAGGATGATGGATGCGGCCTCCACAGGGGAGCGTTTTGCCGATTCATCGGGGCCCTCCCAGGGAAGGATCGGCTTGTTCCGGTCCACCAGCGGATGGCAGAGCCAGGATTTGGAAGAGGCGATCAGGTGATGGGGGAGTTCCGCGCCCCGCTCCCGGGCATATTCCCCTACGGCAAGATTATTGTTCTCATCCCACGGGAGGACCAAGCCTCCCTCGGCCACATCATATGCCCCCGGAACCAGGATGAAGGAGGGAAGCGCATCCCGCTTCTCCAGAGTTCCCGCATCGATCAACTGGGGAATACGAAAGACCCGGATCTCGGGCCGCTGCCCTTTGGGGACTTCCGTGGGCGCATATGCGACTACGCTGTTTGTGGTTCCGAGATCGATGCCGATGGTGTAGACAGGATCGGCCAAAGTGTCACCTCCTTATTCGATGAAAAACGATTTCTCTATCCGGTTACGGCCAATTACGGTCGTTTAAGGCCGGTTAAGGTCTATTACGGCCGGTTACGGCCAATTACGGTCGGTTACGGGAAAGACAAAAGGGATTGAATGCAATCAGGAGATCTCCACCTCGGCCGGAGCGATGATCTTGGCATCCCGGGTGGGGGAGAGGGTCGGCAGATCGAGCCGTTTGGCTCTCCATCCCCGATGGCGGACAAGGCCGGTAAAGGGCGGGTCTCCCATCACATTTCCGGTCAGCTTGATCGCGGCAGGGTCGAAATCCGGGGGAACCGTGATCCCCTCCTCTTCGGCCTCTCCCACCACGGCCTCGGTGACGATATATTTGTCCAGGGTCTTTTTGCAGTTCTCATGGATATTGCGCACCGCGGCACCGACCTGCTCATCCTCGTACTCCTCCAGATCCTCTGCAAAGAAATCGAGCAGCCGCCCCTCCCGCTGGAGCGCGGAGATGATGTGGAGAAAGAGGCGCTGATCATTCTCCTGCCGGATTTTGGGATCTTCGGCCGGGGCTGTTTTCTGGGTTTTCTTCTTCCTGGACTTCCCCCTGGCCGGCGCCAGAGTATCCAATCCCTCTTTGCGGGCCATCCGTCCAAAGGAGAGACGCATGAAAAACCACAACAGGAGGCCGAATATCATGAAGACCGCGGCCGAAATCGGCACGAACCAGAGCCGCAGGACATCCATGATCATCGCGATCTGATGGACGAACTCCTTCAGCTCCGATACCCGGGCATAGGACTGGGAAAGATTGACCACGCGGATGGAGGTCTCCTGAAGCAGGTACAGAAACCCTAGATTGATCAGGATGCAGAGAAGCCCCAGCACAAAAATGATCCAGAAAAGCGCCCGGCGGGAACACTCCTTGACGATATTCATCTCCCTTATGTCTCCTTCTTCGCTTGCGGTTTTCAAACAGACGATCCACAAATACAGAACAGAGATACCGATCACAGATATCGAAATGTTCTGCCCCGACATTCTGCTTTGGATTAAATAATATACGCCTTACAGGTGTCAAGTGGATTTGCCGCACACTCTTGTGATTATACAGGTTCAACTTTACCTTGTTGTCGGCAAAATGTTATGATAAGCATCATGTATCGGATGACAACCCGATGCAGCCAAAAACGGCTTTTCGGTTAAGATTATCATTTTATCAGTACGAAATTTCAACAGATGACCGTATATCGCTATCGATTCGATTTTGAAGTGGGCAATCTTATCAAGAGCCCGTGCAGGGAGTGTGTTCGGCGGGAGGAGTTTCCCGGCTGCATGGAGGAGTGCCGGATCATCGATCAGATTCAATCGATTCTTGCTGAGACCCGATCCTGCAGCCGATGAGCAGACTTAAAACCTTTCAGACACTATTGATATGTCTTCCGATTATGTGATCGAACCCATTGAGGAGAGCGACTCGAAAAATGAGTGGATCATCCGGTTTACGGGGCAGATGGGATTTGCCGGGGCCGGCCCCCTGATCCGGGAGATCGGCGACCGGATCAGGGAGGAGAGGCCCGAACGGGTGACGGCCGACCTCGAAGGGGTCCGCTACTTCGACGACTACGGCGCGCTGGTACTATACGAACTCGGAAAGGTCGTGGACCAAACCGAAGGATCATGGTCCGTGACGGGCGCGGATGAAGAGATCCAAGGATTTCTTTCCGGTGCAGATTTCACCCAGGACAACACCTGCACATTCGCCCGGAAAAAGCGTTCCACCAACATGTTCATCCGGATCGGGGACGCGACCCTGAAGGAACTCAAGAACCTCCAGTTCATGGTCTCTTTCATCGGCTCCATCCTCCTCTCGCTGGTGTATGTAATCCGCCACCCGAAATCCCTTCGCGTCAGCGACACCATCAACCACATGGAGCGCACCGGGGTGGACGCGCTGCCGGTGGTGGCCATGATCGGCTTTCTGATGGGGCTTATCATGGCCTTCATGTCCTCGATCCAGCTCTCCCAGTTCGGCGCGGAGATCTATGTGGCATCTCTGGTGGCATTTGCCATGGTCTCGGAGCTGGGGCCCATCATGACGGCCGTGGTGGTCTCGGGCCGCTCGGGCTCCGCGTATGCTGCCGAGATCGGTACCATGAAGATCTCCGAAGAGGTGGATGCCCTCTACATCATGGGCTTCGACCCGACCATCTTTCTGGCGGTTCCCCGGATTATTGCCGCGATGATCATGGTTCCCATGCTGACCCTTTTTTCCAATCTCTTTGCCATCGGAGGCGGCTTGCTCGTCGGCGTCTTCATGCTCGATCTGAGCCTCAACACCTACATCAACCAGAGCCTCTATGCCCTTACCATCAAGGAGGTGATCTGGGGGATGTTCAAAAGCTCGGTCTTTGCCGCACTGATCGCTTCCATCGGCTGTCTGCGGGGCTTTCAGGCCCGGGGCGGCGCGTCCGCGGTGGGAACTGCCGCGACCTCGGCAGTGGTGACGAGCATCTTCATGATCGTGCTCTTCGACTCCATCTTTGCCGTCTTTCGGAGCTACTGGTAAGATCGATGGGAGAATCGCCGATCATCGAAGTTGAGGAGCTGGTGGCCCAGTACGGAGAGGATAAGATCCTGGACCGGGTCAGCTTCAGCGTCCGCAAGGGGGAGATATTCGTCATCCTCGGCGGCAGCGGATGCGGCAAGAGCACCCTGCTGCGCCATATGGTCGGTCTGGAGCGTGCCCATTCCGGAACGGTCCGGATTCACGGGGATGACATCTCCGATACAGATCGGTTCCATGAAATCCTGAAGCGGATCGGAGTACTCTTTCAGGGATCAGCGCTGCTCGGCTCCATGACGGTGGCCGAAAATGTGGCCCTTCCCATCACCGAATATACGGACCTGCCCCAGGAGGCGGTAGTCGAGATGGTCTCCCGGAAACTGCGGATGGTGGGGCTGGAGTGCTACGGGAACCATCTGCCGGCCGAAATCAGCGGCGGGATGAAGAAGCGGGCCGGCCTTGCCCGGTCCATCGCGCTCAACCCGGAGATCCTTTTTTTAGACGAGCCTTCGGCCGGCCTGGACCCGGTGACGTCGGCCGAGATCGACGAACTCATTTTAATGATCAACCGGACCCTGAACACCACTGTGGTGATCGTCACCCACGAACTGGCCAGCATCTTCGCGGTAGGGGGGCGGGGCATCATGCTGGACAAGAGCGAAAAGGGAATCATCGCAGAGGGGAATCCGAAAACCTTAAAGGATAAGAGCACGGACTCCCGGGTTCGGCGCTTCTTCCATCGGGGCGGAAATGGCATCGAATAAGACCAAACTGGCAGTGGGGATCTTCGTGATCGCGGGCCTGGCCATCGCGATGCTGGCCATCTTCTGGCTGGGGATGTCCAATTATCTCTCTACCGGCAACAACTATGTGACCTATTTCGACGAATCGGTGCAGGGGCTGAGCCACGACTCGCCGGTAAAATATCGCGGAGTGGGCATCGGCCAGGTGGGGGGGGTTTCGGTGGCCCCGGACGCAAGGCTGGTCGAGGTCACATTGACCATCGACAAGGAGCATGAAATCCGGCCCGATCTGAACATGGTGGCGCAGCTCAAATCGGTCGGGATCACCGGAATCATGTTCATCGAGCTGGATCAGCGGAAAAAGGGAGAAGGGCTGATCCCGGATCTGAGCTTTGATCCGCCCGATCCGGTCATCCCCACAAAGGCCTCGGATATCCAGGTGATCCTGGACGGCGTGGATGAGGTCATCGAAAAGATCGGGGAGCTGGATGCAAAACGGATCTCCGATGAGATCGCCAGCACCGTGGAAAGCTTCAACAAAGCCATCAAAGGGGTTCAGCTCGACAGACTTTCAGAGGAGATCCGGCAGGTCTTTGTCGGGATCAACACCCTTATGGATACGGAAAAGATCGACCGGATCATCGGGGCCGCAGACAATGCGGTCGCCTCCATGAACAGTCTGGCCCGCAATACGGACAGAACCGTCACCGAAGTCCGGAAAGGCGTCAACGAACTGCTGGCCGAGTCGGAACGGATGATCGGGCAGCTCACCATGTCCCAGGTCCACCTGAGCCAGACCCTGCAGAACCTGGAGGCCGCAAGCGACCGGCTCAAGGACTTTGCCGGCACCATTTCGGATCAGCCGTCCCAACTGATCTTCGGAACACCCCCGCCGCCGCGAAGGATCGGGGAGGAAAGGCGATAACCGAAATGAAACAGATGGAAAAGGGAAAGGAGGAACCGAGGCCAATGGGTGCAATCTATCGAATACCGGCGCTTGTATTGCTGCTGCTCATCCTTTTTTCCGGCGGCTGCTCCTGGCTGCGGAACCCGCCTGAGAAGATCGCCTATTACGCCCTGGAGTACGACCCGCCAACCGTGGTCGCCTTTCAGACCCTGCCCCAAGTGATCCGGGTGGACCGGTTCCGGGTCTCCCCCCTCTACAACTCCCAGAAGATGATCTACCGGGAAGGGCCATTTGAAAGGGATGCCTATGTCTATCACAAATGGTGGGCCAACCCCGGCGACATGATCGCAGATTACCTGGCCCGGGATCTGCGCGCATCGGAACTCTTCTCCGGGGTCTTTCTCGGGGAACGGACCGCCACGGCCGGCCACATCCTCGAGGGCTTTGTGGATGCCTTCTACGAACTGGACGGACCCGATATCTGGTACGGCGTGGTGGCCCTCAACATCACCCTGCTGGATGCAACGGAGCCGGACATCACCCGGCGGATTCTGCTCCAGAAGAAGTATTCGACACGGGAGATCTGCGAGGAGAAGACGCCCGTCGCGCTGGCTCAGGCCATGAGCAGCGCGATGTACCGGATCTCTGCCGCGATCATAACCGATATCTACCATGTTCTGCAACAGCCCCCGGCAGAAGAGCGCTGAATCTTCGTGAACCGGTTTGCCTACGGAACAACGGGTCTGGCCATCAAGACCCTTTCCATGCTGCTCAAGGCCCGGGTTCGGCTCCACGACGAGAAGAACATCCCCGAACAGGGCTCCATCATCTTTGTGATCAACCACTTCACAAGGGTGGAGACCCTGCTGCTCCCCTACCATCTCCACCAGTTGACCCGCACCCCGGTCTGGTCTCTGGGAGACTACTCCCTGTTCAAGGGGGCTATGGGCAATATTCTCGACAAGGTGGGGGTGGTCTCCACCCGGGACCCGGACCGGGATCTTATGATCGTCAAATCCCTGCTGACAGGGGAGGCGGCCTGGATCATCTTTCCTGAAGGGCTGATGGTCAAGAACAAGAAGATCGTGGAGAAGGGCCGCCTCATGCTCTCCTATGCCGGCGTCAAACGGCCTCCCCATACGGGCGCGGCCACCATCGGCCTGAGAACCGAGTTCTACAGGAAGCGCCTTACCGCAGTGGCAAAGACCATGCCCCAGGAGGCAGAACGGCTGATGAAGGGCTTTGGGATCGAATCCCTCGATTCTGTCATCACCGGAAATACTGCCATCGTGCCGGTCAATATCACCTACTATCCCATCCGGGGCAAGGAGAACCTGCTGACAGATATCGCTGCCCTGCTGATGGAGGATCTCAAGGGCCGCGCGCTGGAGGAGATGCTTGTAGAGGGAACCCTTCTCTTCACGGGCGCGGATGTGGATATCCGCTTCGGCCCGCCGATTCATGTGCGCAAGCATCTGAAAAAGGCCAGCATCGAACAGGATATCCACTCCTCCCGCGCCTTCGGTTTTGATGATCCCATCCCCTCCAAACGGACCCTGCGCAAGGTCACAGTGGAGATCATGGAGCAGTATATGCGGGAGATCTACAGGATGACCACGGTCAACCATGACCATCTATTTGCATCGGTGCTCAAGTTCATGCCGAAATGGAGCTTCGACCCCTATGACCTGCGCCGTCGGGTCTATATGGTGGCGGCTCAGGAACTGGAAGATCTCGACATCTTTCTCCACAACAGCCTCAGAGATGATCAGCTCCATCTGCTGACGGACGACCGCTTCCGAAAATTTTCCGAATTCATCGAACTGGCCCTGGAAAAAAAGATCGTAATCCCCCAAAAAAACCGACTGATCAAGGACAGGACCCGCTTCACCTCGCCGCTGGATCTGCATCAGGTGAGGATCGACAACCCCATCTCGGTCATCGCAAACGAGATCGAACCGCTTCCGGGGCTGCAGCGGCTGACAAAGAAGATGGCCCGGACCCCCACCTTCTGGATGCGCCGGAAACTGGCCAACCACTTCTTCCGAAAGGCCGTGGCTCAGTTTGAAGCAGACTTCCGGAAGAGCCGGGGAGACAGTGCCTCCCAGGATGATCCCGATACAGGCCGCCCCTTTCTGATACCGGGAAGCCGCTTCAAAAAGACGGGCGTGCTGCTGATCCACGGATATATGGCCGCGCCCCTGGAGGTGGCAAGCCTTGCCATCCACCTTTCCAGAAAGGGGCTGACGGTCTATGGGGCCCGGCTGCCAGGACACGGAACCTCGCCCAAGGATTTGGCCACCAGAAGCTACGAAGACTGGATCAGAGCGGTTGAAGAGGGATATGCCGCGATCCAAAACCTCTGCGACCGGGTGATCATAGGCGGTTTTTCCACCGGCGGGATGATCAGCCTCAATCTGGCCTCCCGGATTCATGATATCGCCGGAGTATTTGCCATCTCTCCACCCCTGCGGCTGCAGGACATATCGGATCGATACAGCCAGCCGTCCGAGTTCTGGGGGTGGATCAAGGAGATCTTTCAGAAGGAGAACACCAAAGAGGAGTTTCTGGATCATGCGCCTGAAAATCCCGAGATCAGCTACTCCCGAAATCCGGTTTCGGGAATGCGGGCGGTGGAAGACTTTATGGAGGATCTGGAGCCCCGGCTGGAAAAGATCCGGGTTCCGGTCATGATCATTCATTCCCGAAATGATACCATTGCAAATCCCAAGGGATCGAAAAAGATCTTCGAACGGATCAGAGCACCCGAGAAACGGCTGGTGCTGTTTGACTTCAATCGCCATTGCATTATATTGGGCGATGGTTCCGAAAGGGTTCACAGAACCGTTGCCGGTTTTATCGAAGAGTTGAAAGGAGAAATGTAGAATGAAAGATGTGTATCAGCAGCTCGCAAAACACCTGGACAACCTGCCTGCGGGCTTTCCCGCCACCGAATCAGGGGTGGAGCTGAGAATATTGAAGCGGATGTTCACGGCCCAAGAGGCCGAAGTTGCCCTGGGTCTTACCATGTTTCCCGAACCGGCCCCGGCCATCGCACAGCGGCTGGAGAAAGATCCGGATCAGATCGCGCAGATGCTTTCAGAGATGTCGAAAAAGGGGCTGATCTTCCGGATGCAGAAGAACGGAAACACCCTTTTCATGGCCGCACAGTTCGTCATCGGCATCTGGGAGTATCATGTCAACGACCTGGATGAGGAGCTGATCAGAGACTTCAACGAATATGTCCCCCATCTCATGAAGAAGACCTGGGAAGAGCAGAAGACCAAGCAGCTCCGGGTTATTCCGGTCTCTCAGAGCATCGATGCCCCCATGCATGTGATGCCCTATGATGCGGCCGAAGAGATTATCAAAAAGCAGTCCAAGATCGTGGTGGCCCCATGCATCTGCCGCAAGGAGCACTCCATGGTGGGCAAGGGGTGCGGAAAGCTTATGGAGACCTGCCTGGTCTTTGGCGGCGGCGCATATTTCTACGAGGAGAATGGTTTGGGCAGGTCCATCGATTCGGATGAGGCATTGAAAATTTTGGAGCAGGGAATCGAAGCGGGTCTGGTGCTCCAACCGGGCAATTCCCAGAAGCCCATGAACATCTGCATGTGCTGCGGGGACTGCTGTCAGATTTTGAAGAACCTCAACACACTGGAGGCCCCGGCCCACGCGATCGCATCCAACTATATCGCGGTGGTGGATGAAGAGACCTGCACCGGATGCAGTGCATGTGAGGAACTCTGCCAGATGGGGGCCATCGAGATGAGCGATACTGCGCAGGTGCTCTCCCATCGATGCATCGGCTGCGGCCTCTGTGTCACCGGCTGCGAGTTCGACGCGATCCGGGTCATGGAAAAAGAGGAGAAGACCATTCCGCCCCCCAATACCGTTCAGACGTATATCAGCATGGCCCAGGAAAGAGGGCTGTTTTAACGGATTGGAATGCAGCAGCAACTGCACCATAAGGGTTCGGAAAGGAAAAGCCTGTGAGGAGCCGATTTTCAATTTTCAAAGATCTCTTCTTTGCCATATTGGCCTTTTTATCGGCCGGCATCATCCTGGTTGTGGTGATGACGGCCGCATCCACCTATTTTTTCCCCACAACGGTTCAGATTGTGGAGAGCCGATATTCGGGAACCGGCATTCCGGCAGAAGGCACGGAATCGAACCCATCCGAGACCGAACCCTTGACAACCGGCCCCTCATCCATTGAAGGGGAAGCGGAACCGGAATCGATATCGGAAAAGGAGCCGGCATCGGCCGAGGCCATTGCCGAGGGAAGCTCTTCTGAATCCGGAGAAGAATCTGAAACCTCCTCCCCCGCGCCTGCGGGTGAGGAGATCCTCTCCCTCAATGATGAATTGACCGCGGAAGCCCAGCCCGATCTTTCCGGAGTTACGTCAGAAGAGCTTGAAAACATCATGGATCGGGGGGAGAGTCTGCCGCTGGGGGACGGCCGAATCGCCTATCGGGTGCAGTCCGGTGATACCTTCTCCCAGATCAGCAAAAAGGTTACGGGAACCGGAAAGCCGGAGATCTGGCGACAGGCCGCAAGGGAGATGAACATCGACTACCGGCGGATCCAGCCCGGCAGTGTGCTGATCTTCAGCCCTGAGATCATCGAAGCGGCAAAACCCTATGTGGAGGCAGCCGAGAGAGGGGAATAGAGAATATGGATAATGTTGAAGGTGTCATTCAATTCGATCTTCGCTTCACGCCGGGAGAGCCGATGCCAGTGGATGCCCTCCGGGAGATCATGGCATGGCGGCGAATTCTCTGGCTCATGGGGCTCATCGGGCATGACCCGAACCGGTACGACGGCTATGGGTACGGCAACATCAGCATCCTGCAGCCTTCTGCTGAATCCCCGGACTGTTTTATCATCAGCGGCTCCCAGACCGGAGAGATCGCCCATCTGAACCCGGAAGGGTATGCTGCGGTGGAGGATTACGATCTGGACCAGAACCGGATCATGGCAACGGGCCCCCTTAACCCCTCATCCGAAGCCCTCACCCATGCTGCCATCTACCGGATCGATCCGGAGATCAAGGCAGTGATCCACGCCCACTCTCCGGAGATCTGGGGTTGGGGAATGGCCCGGGGCCTGCCGGCCACCCCCGCGGACGCGGCATGCGGAACCCCGGAGATGGCGGCCGCCGCTGCCGCGGTCTATCCAGGGGCCCGGACCGGCCGTATCCTGATCATGGCGGGACATGAAGACGGGGTACTGACCTTCGGAAAGAGCCTAGCAGAGGCCGGAACCAGGATGGTACAGGCCATGGCAAAGGCATTGGCCGCCTAATCTCACCCTTCAATTGATCGGATTTTTCCAGCTTCCTCTTTTACATCTTCGATCCTTTTGATCAATTCTTCTCGATCAATTCTTCTTCATCTGCCATCCCCTTTCCCAAAGCCATCCGATAGATCTTTTGGTAGATATTTTAGTAGATATTTTCGATCCTGAGTCAATCTCGGGGTCGAGAGAATCCTGGAATTGAAATTTTTTTAATTCTGGAGTATCCTGCAACAGCGGGCAAGGCGGCTTACCATTTTCGACCCATAGAGAAAGCGATTCTGTAGTGACAAATACAAATATCCCCCATGATCAGAACTTCAAAAACCTCTTCCTCGATTTCCCGCTGGAAACCCTAGAATGGATACTGCCGGAGACGATCCAAAGCTTCGGACCGGTGATCAAATATGATTTCTCCCGGCAGGAGACCCGAAAAGATAAGCTTGCCGACGGGCATCTTGCGCTGGACATCCCCATATTGTACACCTTCCGGAACAACCGGAAACTCCTTCTCTGGCTGGTGGAGTTTCAGGAGGACAAATCGGAATTCTCGATCTACAAACTCCTCCGCTACACCACAGACAAGATGGAGGCATATCCCGATGCCCTGGTGGTGCCGACGATGATCTTTTCGGACCGGCGACAGTGGAGAAAGGATGTGGCCCGATATCTGGATGCCCAGTTGAACGATCGGGTGCTGCTCCATTTCGAGTATGTGTTTCTGAAGCTCTACGATCTGTGGGCAAGGGACTACTTCGACAGCCCGAATCCGGTGGTGAAGATCCTGCTGCCCAAGATGCGGTATGAGCCGGAGGAGCGGTGGGAGGTGATCCGGCAGGCGTACATCGGGCTGTATCAACTGGCGTCACGGACATTGTTTGTAAAATATACCGATTTCATCGACATCTATGCCGAAATAGATGCGGCGGAACGGGATCAGATTCTTCGGGAAATGGATAATCGAAAGGAGACGGTGATGATCAAACAGATATTGAAGGAAGAAGGATTTCAGGAGGAGCGTTTCAAACTTCTGAGCCGTATGCTGATGAAAAAATATCAGCGCTCTATAAATGAATTGAGTATATTGGAGGGGCTCTGTTCGGAAGACCTGCTCGAGCTTTTTGATTTGATGATCGATTGCGAGTCCTATTCTGAAATCAAGGAATGGATTCGGCAACGCAAGTCCGGCAATCTTTCCTGAAAGAACTCTTGCGGTATGAGTAGGCAGGGCAGCCGAATGATCTTGAACCGACAGAGAAAGCGATTCTGTAGTGACAAATACAAATATTCCCCATGACCAGAACTTCAAAAACCTCTTCCTGGACTTCCCGCTGGAGACCCTGGAATGGATACTGCCGGAGACGATCCAAAGCTTCGGACCGGTGATCAAATATGATTTCTCCCGGCAGGAGACCCGAAAAGATAAGCTTGCCGACGGGCATCTTGCGCTGGACATCCCCATATTGTACACCTTCCGGAACAACCGGAAACTCCTTCTCTGGCTGGTGGAGTTTCAGGAGGACAAATCGGAATTCTCGATCTACAAACTCCTCCGCTACACCACAGACAAGATGGAGGCATATCCCGATGCCCTGGTGGTGCCGACGATGATCTTTTCGGACCGGCGACAGTGGAGAAAGGATGTGGCCCGATATCTGGATGCCCAGTTGAACGATCGGGTGCTGCTCCATTTCGAGTATGTGTTTCTGAAGCTCTACGATCTGTGGGCAAGGGACTACTTCGACAGCCCGAATCCGGTGGTGAAGATCCTGCTGCCCAAGATGCGGTATGAGCCGGAGGAGCGGTGGGAGGTGATCCGGCAGGCGTACATCGGGCTGTATCAACTGGCGTCACGGACATTGTTTGTAAAATATACCGATTTCATCGACATCTATGCCGAAATAGATGCGGCGGAACGGGATCAGATTCTTCGGGAAATGGATAATCGAAAGGAGACGGTGATGATTAAGCAGATATTGAAGGAAGAAGGGCGAATGGAAGGGCGGGTGGAAGGACGGGTGGAAGGACGAGTCGAAGGACTAGTGGAAGGGCTTCAGGAGGAGCGTTTCAAACTTCTGAGCCGTATGCTGATGAAAAAGTATCGGCGCCCTCTTAATGAATTGAGTATTTTGGAGGGGCTCTGTTCGGAAGACCTGCTTGAGCTTTTTGATTTGATGATCGATTGCGAGTCCTATTCTGAAATCAAGGAATGGATTCGGCAACGCAAGTCAGGCAATATTTCCTGAAAATTTTTTTGCCGGCAATAGGATATACCAGGAGCTTTAAGGCTACAGCAACCGGTTGTGGATCTGCACCTGAATTGCGGCACGAAATACGCCATTATCGAAGTGAAGAGTTTTAAAACCCTGGCCAAAACCGAACTGGCACAGCAGCAGGCTGCCCACTATGCAAAGCGTCTATCCCTGAATCAGGTGACGATTGCGCTTTTTGTTCCGGTCGAAGATGAAGATGTCCTGAATGAGCTTTCCGGACAGAGGATCATCGATGGGGTGAAGGTCTTTGTGTCGGCCATCGGATGGGTATAGGCTGCTGTTGTTGGGTCATATTACCGTTACCGTTCAGACGTATATCAGCATGGCCCAGGAAATAGCGCTGTTTTAACGGATTGGAATGCAGCAGCAACTGCACCATAAGGGTTCGGAAAGGAAAAGCCTGTGAGGAGCCGATTTTCAATTTTCAAAGATCTCTTCTTTGCCATATTGGCCTTTTTATCGGCCGGCATCATACTGGTTGTGGTGATGACGGCCGCATCCACCTATTTTTTCCACACAACGGTTCAGATTGTGGAGAGCCGATATTCGGGAACCGGCATTCCGGCAGAAGGCACGGAATCGAACCCATCCGAGACCGAACCCTTGACAACCGGCCCCTCATCCATTGAAGGGGAAGGGGAAGCGGAACCGGAATCGATACCGGAAAAGGAGCCGGCATCGGCCGAGGCCATTGCCGAGGGAAGCCCTTCTGAATCCGGAGAAGAATCGGAAACCTCCTCCCCAGCGCCTGCGGGTGAGGAGACCCTCTCCCTCAATGATGAATTGACCGCGGAAGCCCAGCCCGATCTTTCCGGAGTTACGTCAGAAGAGCTTGAAAACATCATGGATCGGGGGGAGAGTCTGCCGCATCTCACCCTTCAATTGATCGGATTTCTTCGGCTTCCTTTTTTACATCTTCGATCCTTTTGATCAATTCTTCTTCATTCTTCATCTCCTTCGATTTCCACCCGTCTAGGCCAGCGGATTCTCCAGCACAATTGTCTCCTTCCTCCCGGGCCCCACGGAGATAATCCGAACCGGAACCTCCAACAGCTCCTCCATCCGTGCCAGATAATCCTTTGCGTTCTTCGGAAGCTCCTCTTTGGACCGGATACCGCTGATATCTTCGGACCAACCCGGCAGGCTCTCATAGACCGGTTTACATCCGGCCAGCACCTTCAGATCCCCTGGAAAGTGCTCGATCCGCTCTCCGTTGTACTCATAGGCCGTACAGATCTTCAGGGTATCGAGGCCGCCGAGCACGTCGAGTTTGGTGATCACCAGGCCCGTCAGGCCGTTTAAGCGCACCGCATTTCTCAGCAGCACCGTGTCGAGCCATCCGCACCGCCTTTTTCTGCCGGTGGTGGCCCCGAACTCCGCGCCCTTTTTCTGGATCGCCTCTCCCACCGCATCAAAGAGTTCCGAGGGAAAGGGCCCCTGCCCCACCCGCGTGGTATAGGCTTTGACGATCCCGAATACATTGTCGATGGCCTTGGGGCCGATGCCGGCACCCGCGCAGGCGTTGCCGGAAACGGTGTTGGAGGAGGTGACGAATGGATAGGTTCCGTGGTCGATGTCGAGGTGCGTTCCCTGTGCCCCTTCGAAAAGGATCTGTTTTCCGGCCTTTATTCCATCGTCGATGATGACTGAGATATTGGTCACATGGGCTTTGAGCCGCTCGGCATAACCTGAATACTCCCGGATCACCGCGTCCGGGTCCACGGGGGTTTCCTTGAGGTAATGCTCGATAAAGAAGTTCTTCTCCTCTAAAACCGTTCGAACTCTTTCCGCAAAGACCGCAGGATCGATCATCTCCGCAAACCGGATGCCCTTTCGGGAGGCCTTGTCCTCATAGGCCGGCCCGATCCCCCTGCCGGTGGTCCCGATCCGATCCTTTCCCTGCTTCTTCTCACGGCCATGGTCGATGGTCTTGTGCCAGGGCATGATCACCTGCGCCTTTTCGCTGATCATCAGGTTTTCCGGGGTTACATCGATCCCTTTTCCGATGAGATAATCGATCTCCTCGATCAGCACGGCCGGGTCCACCACCATCCCGTTTCCGATAAGGCAGGTCTTCTGCTGCAATATTCCGGAGGGAACCAGGTGGCTTATGAACTGCTCCCCGTCAACCACCATCGTGTGGCCCGCGTTGTTGCCCCCCTGAAACCGGACCACCAGATCCGCATATTCCGCCAGAAGATCGACGATTTTACCCTTGCCTTCGTCCCCCCACTGGGTTCCGATGATTACCAAATTACTTGCCATGTCGCTCCTTCTTCCTGTTCGTATTTTTCTATCCGATCACCGGATATGGATATTGGATCATCAAAGCCACGGAAACGATCTTTTACAAGATGCTTTCGGACCAGATGCGATGGATCTTCTGATCTTCATCATTTTCATTCAACAGACAGCCCAGCAAGGTTCCGCACTGTTCGCAGAAGGCGAAACTCTCCTCCTTTGAGATCCGGTCCGCTTTTTCCCAGTCGGGGCAGAAGCCGCTGCCTTTCTTTGCAAAGACCAGAACCACATCATGCACCAGGGCTTTCTGATTGGAAATATGCACCGATGTCAGATTCTCCGAATGAATAACGTAGCGGTTCATCAGTACGAAGCCGGCCCTTTTCAAGGCTATGGTGAGAGCGGCCCACCCTTTCGGATTCCAGTGATGAAAGGTGAAGATCATCCTTCCCTTTTCCTCTTTTAAAACCCGATGGCACTCTGAAAAGATCCGGCTCAGTACCATCTCATATTGATCGCTGCCATTTGAATGCGGATCGACCGCGGAATCGGCCGTCGAATAATCCCAAAGGACTTCATCCGGCAGCATCTGCCGCAGCCAAACCCGAAAGTAAGCGGCTAAATCGCTGTACTGCACACTGTCGAAATAGGGCGGGTCCGTGACCACATGATCAATACAGCCGTCGGGCAAGGGGAGTTTGCCGGAAGAGCCCTGCAGCAGCAGAAAGCGGCGTGTCCCCTCCTTTAAATCATCCATCGAGAAATATTCTGTTCCCGAATCCCTCTCACCATGAATATGAACTTTAAAGGGTTTTCCATCCAAGACCTTGCGCTCCAACGGCTTCATTGCCCAGCGGTATCCCCGAATCAGCCTGTTATGAAACAGATTCTGCAGGGTTCCGGAGGATTTGCGGCTGTATAGCGGATTGTTTTCCAGTGCTGTATAGGGGAATGAATAGGCGTGATGGGCAAAGGTATGCCGGATGGCTCCGGGTCTGTTTTTGCCGGCGCCTTTGTATCCGCAAAGCATGGAATTGAATTCCGTGGAAGTGGAGAGCAGCAGGGAAAACTTGAGGCGTATGGAATCATCCAGCTTCTGCAGTTCATTTATGGCGCTGTTGAAAAAAAGCAACTGTCGGCTCGAATAAAGATCGAGGTACGATAAAATGCCTCGCTTCACGAGATCCGAGGATTTTGGCCCCGGATGAATTTTAAAATGATCCGGATCAAATTTCAATGTGCCTCTTTTTGCATCCGCAGAAGAGATCCGATCTATATCCGCTTTTCCCGGGGAATTGAAAAAAACGCCATGTTCGCTGCATTCTCCGGCAATGGCAATCGGAACATAGCGTTTATAGTAGGGGTCGGAGATGCTGTTTTCGAATTTTTCTCCGCAGAAGCACCTCTTGTTCTTTTTTTCCAGCAGCGGCAAAGAGGGATGGATGGATGCGGAACTGTGAATCTCTCTATCCTGCAGAATATTATAGGTTTCGGGGCAGACATGGATCTCGGAACCGTCGCTGTTCTGCCGCAATATATAGCTGTCCACAACAATGGATTCATGTCCGTTGAGACATTTGAGACGCAGGCCATATAAGACGAATCTCAGTTCATGATCCTCCCCACAGACGGGGCAGGCAACCCGATAGAAATATCCCAGTTTTGAACAGAGCGATTCATAGAAATGATTGAACTGATGGATCAGATCTTTCAGGGGAACTTCCGTCAAGGTTGAGCGGACCTGCAGGATGGGAATCGGGTCGATATCGGCTCCGACCACATTTGCTCCCAGCCGTATCGCCTCATGAAGGGTAGTTCCGCCCCCCATCATCGGGTCCAGGATGATCTGCCCTTCGAGTCCGCCGGCTGTGTAATAATTCTGTTTTGCAGGATTGCAGACCAGATGCTTCAGAATTGCCCGGAAAGTCGTGCCGCAACGGCGGGCCCACCATTTATGGAGATAGGTATTGGGCCGATACAGATGCTTGTTGTAAGATTCGACCTTTGCCAGATATTCGGCCAAAACGATATCAAAACGATCATCAATGGGCAGATCGTCTATAAACGGCAAATCCGCTTCTAAAACACCGAAATCTTCATCGAGAGTTTCCGATGCCACGACGTCATGCATCATTTTTTTATGGGCATCACCCCAATTTTCAGCGAGATCCGGCCGCATGGGTTAAGTCATCAAAAGATTGTGGTTCAAAGTGCTTTGTTTTTTCATTTTCGATGCATATTGATATTCGTTTACAACATCCAACCCTTTTTTCTACGCCATCATCAGGCCGTTTGCAATGATTTTCGCCTTTTCCGGAAAAAATCCCGCATTAAATCACGACATTCATCGGCCAAAACTCCGGGAATCACCTCCGGATGATGGTTTAATCGGGGATCGTCTGCAAGATTATACAGGGAACCGGCCCCGCCCCATTTGGCGTCATTGGTCCCGAAAATCAGCCGCCCGATCCGGGCATGGATGACCGCGCCCATGCACATGACACAGGGCTCCACCGTCACGCAGAGGGTCGTATCGACAAGCCGGTAATTGCCGATCTTCTCCGCGGCCTCACGGATCGCGAGCATCTCCGCATGGGCAGAAGGATCACAGTTTCCGATGGTCCGGTTATGTTCTGCCGCTATAATCTCTCCGTCCCCGGCCGAGAGCACCGCACCCACCGGAACCTCTCCGGCCTTCTCCGCATCCCGGGCCAGCGTCAGGGCGATCTGCATCAGCTCGATTTCATTCATGGCCTGTTGCATCCTCCGTTCATCGATTTCATACCACCTTGAGCAGCGGTGTCAAGATATCATTGACAGGAACAAAGGATTGCGGCTATAAGAAGGGCTCGCCGATACATGCTTTGAGGTTTTTCATAAAACAAGGAAATATTTACAATGCCGATAAACCGGAAAAAAATAATTCGATATTCGATTTTTCTTCTAATGACAATTGCCCTTTCCGCCTGCGCCCATACGGATGGCAGCATGAAAAACCGCAACGGGCAGGGAAAAGAGAAACAGCAGGAGACCGTCTCTCCGATGATCGCCTTCTATCGGGACGGATTAGATCATCTCTCCGCGGTCCGCAGGGGTTCATGCCCCATGTACCCCTCCTGCTCGGAATATGCCCGGCAGGCGATTGCAAAGCACGGCCCGATTACCGGCTGGATGATGGCCGCGGATCGCCTGGCCCGGTGCGGCCGGGATGAGATCCATCTTGCCCCGAAGATCTGGGTTGAGGGCCGCGGGTTCTGCTTTTTCGATCCGGTGGAGGAAAACAATTTATGGTGGGCACAATCTTCGGAGAAATGATTTCAAAGGATTGGCCGTGGGGAAAAGGGAAAGGCCGCAGGCCCCTGGTTCTGGGATCTGTAGCCTACTCCTCTGAATGGTGCTTCAGCACCCGATGCGGCAGGCCGTGGGCAAGCAGTTCCACGGGGCAGTGATACATGTCGATCATGTCGTCGGTCACCTCGGCCGAATCATGGTAGTGGATAAACCTGTTGACGCAGGCCACAGACTTGACATAGCTCGATATGACCATCAGATCGTGACAGACGATCACCACCGTCACGGTCCGATTCAGCTCCTTTAAGATATCGTAGAACTCGGTCTGGTGCTTGGTGTCGATGCTCGCGGTCGGTTCGTCCAGGAAGAGGATCTCGGGATGGGTGGCCAGGGCTCTTGCGATGAAGACCCGCTGGCGCTGGCCCCCGGAGAGTTCGCCGATGTGCCGGCCCCGGAATTCCCACATGTCCACCTGCTCCAAAGCCTTCTGCACCGCCATCCGATCCTTTTTCGAGCCGAATGCCCAGCCACGGAAGGAGCGGAGCCGGCCCATCCGCACCACATCCCGCACCGTAATGGGAAATGTCCGGTTGACTCCGACCTCCTGGGGCACATATCCGAGGCGCCGGGCCACCTGGCGGGGGGATTTGCCGAAGATCCGGACATTTCCCCGATCCGGCTTCAAAAGCCCCAGCATCAGCTTTAAAAGGGTGGTTTTTCCGCCGCCGTTGGGGCCGATGAGCGCGGTGAAATCCCGCTCCCGAATGGTGAGATCGATCTTCTCCAGCACCGGGCCGCCGTTGAAGGAGAAGAAGAGATCTTCAATCTCGATGACAGGGGCGGGGATGGTCATTTTCCGCAGCAATTTTTAAACTTCTTTCCGCTGCCGCAGGGACAGAGTACTTCACCATCATCTTCAGGACCTGATGATCGGATGACCCGGAACCGGGGGTCGGCCATCTCCCACTGATCATCCTCTTCATCATCATAATCCTCGGGATAATCCTCATCATCATTTTCGAAAAATTCCGCCTGCTGATTGATGAACTGAAGCACCCGGCTGGAAAGTACCATCAGCGTCAGCACGAGTCCGGCACCGACTGTGGAGAGGATCGTTATGATGCCGGCCTGAAAGAGGGTCAGCGGCAGAAACAGTGTCAGAAGATAGGCAAATCCCATACTGACAGATACGGATAACAACATGACGAGGATCACCACCGCAACGGCCGCGATCAGAACTCCGATGATATTTGCTGCAGAATACATGGATATGATATTCCTCAAAAAAAACCCTTTCACATCTTCAGACATCTCAATTTTGCAAGATCCTCGGCATAGCCGTACAGGTGGAGCCCTTTGCTCTCCACGATCATCTCGCCATCGGCCACACCAATGGCTTCGGCCATATACTCCTTCAGGGTCTGGATGCCGGCAAGATTGGCCGGCAGCCCGCCCCAGAGATCCCAGGAGCGGAAATAGACACAGAAATGGAGCCGATCCTCCTGAATCCGGGTGTCGATGGATCGCAGACAGGGAGGGTCCAAAAGCAGCAGATCCGAAGGCCGCGCCACCTGGAGGACCATCTGGTTGTTCCGGAAGCCGTACTGCCGATAAGTTTCGATGATCCACTCTATCTGATTGAGGCAGAGCTGTCCGTCCGATTCAAAGAGCACCTTGCCGTCGATCTTTCGAAGATCGAGAATCTCCCGGCTCTGCTCCTGCCACCAGGGGCCAATCTCCCCTTCAAGCGGAACCCGGGTCAGCCGTTCGCCGTAAGTATAGGATTCTCCCGGCGCCTTGTGCGGGGTCATCAGATACTCGACATAGGAGCGATTATAGCCCCCGCCGCCGAAAACATAATCATTTTCCACTGGATTGGGAATCCCGCAGGCCGGAGGGATGTCGGGCAGCAGCGGAACTGTTCCGGGATGGCGGATATGGCCGGTGAAATAATCGTATTCCAGCCGGGTCTGGCCCGCATAGGAGCCCCGGTCGATGGTAAACCGCCGGCCCTCTTCCAGAATATCATGAACCGCCTGAAACCATAGATCCGGCAGATCCCGGGCAACGATGCTGTGGATCTTCAACTTCCCTTACCTTTTACTGTCTCGTAATGTGCATCCGGGGCAAGGTCCGCTCCCTTGGCCGCCTGGGTCGCGAGCTGGTCGCACCGCTCGTTCTCCGGATTACCGGCATGTCCCCGCACCCACTGAAAGCGCACCTCATGCCGGGCGCATAGATTAAGCAGTTCTCCCCATAGATCCGGGTTCTCCGCAGCCTCCTTTTTGTTCCGCATCCAGCCCATGGATCGCCACCGTCTGGCCCACCCTTTTTCAATGCCGTTGACCACATACTGGGAATCGGAATAGAGTTGAACCTGGCAGGGGTATTTCAACGCGTTGAGCCCCTCGATGCAGGCCATCAGCTCCATCCGGTTGTTGGTGGTGCATCGGAATCCCGCGGACAATTCCTTTCGATGCCCGCCATAGAGAAGGACTGCGCCCCATCCGCCGGGGCCCGGATTTCCGATGCAGCCGCCGTCCGTGTAGATCGTTACCTCTTTCCGCTTTGATGAAGCACCGTTTGCGGAAGAGGCTGTCATGTCTGCGTCCCCGCAGGCTTGGTTCCGGGCCGGGGGAGTTCATCATTTTTTTCGATCGGCTGGGGATCGGGGAGGCTGTCTGAATTGGATGTCGATTTCGGATCGATGATCATCATATGGGTCTCGTCTCTGGCCACGATCCGGTGCTCTGTATTGGCCGGAACCACAAAAAGATCCCCTTCGTTCAGCACGATCTCACGCTCCCGGAGCTGAATGAGCAGGCTCCCTTTCAGCACCAGATAGAACTCGTCTTCGGTGCGGTGAAGATGCCAGTCAAACTCCCCTTTCAGCTTGGCCAGCTTCACGGGCCGGCTGTTGAATTCCGAGACCATCTTCGACTGCCAGTACTTATCGAAAGCCCGGAATTTTTCTGTAATATTGACCTTTTCCATTCTCCCTCCGTATGCCTGATTCATTGCGAAATACTCTTTTTGGATTTCATTCCTCTAAATTGGCTATCATACACCAAGTATGGTGGGGAGACAATAGGCAGCGAAGACTATTTTCGGTATCCGTGCCGGAAATCCTTGTCATAAAGACGGGAAAGATGTTCGGGCTTCCTGCGTGCCAGGCATTGAGCCACAGCCGGCCCCACGATCACCAGCGCCAACCGGTCGATTCCCTCTGTTTTGGCCTTCTGCGGCAGCTCTTGGACCGAGGTGAAGAAGATCTTCTCCTCGGGCTGGCTTACCCGGTAGGTCACCGCGCAGGGGGCATCCGCGCCGTAGGATTCTGTCAGGATCTCTGCCACCTCATGGATCAGGCCCATGCTCAGATAGATGGCCATTGAAGCTTGGTGCGCGGCCAGGGCTCGGAGCGATTCGGCCTCGGGAACCGGGGTTCTGCCGGCCATTCGGGTGAGGATCAGGGTCTGGGTGATCTCCGGCAGGGTATATTCCATCTTCAGGGCCGCGGCCGCTGCAAATGCGGCCGTCACCCCCGGTATGACTGAATAGGGGACATTTCGCTCGTCCAGGGCCGCCATCTGCTCGAAGATCGCGCCATACAGGCTCGGATCTCCGGTATGAAGCCGCACCACCCGCTTTCCCGCCTCATGCGCGGCGGCCATTGCATCGACGATCTCCTGCAGATGCATGGATGCGCTGTTCAGGGTCTCGGCTTCCGGGCCCGTCCATTTCAGCACCGCTTGGGGAACCAGGGAGCCGGCCCAGATCACCAGATCGGCCCTTTCCAGCGCCTTTTGCCCCTTGACCGTGATCAATTCCGGATCTCCGGGGCCTGCGCCCACAAAAAGGATCGGGAGGGCTCCATTTTTCGCATTCTCTTTTATCATTGGATATGATCTTTCCTCTTTTTTCCCTGAATGATCCATACCGGATTGAGGGCATCGAGCCGCTCTCCCCAGGGCATGGTTTTGCTTCGGCTGATCTGGATCTGCACCGTCTCCGTCAGGAGCCCCTCTCCTTTCATGGCCCGGATCGCGCCCTCTATATTGCCGATCAGCACGGTGTTGGCCACCATCACTCCGCCCCGCTTCAATCGTTTTGCCGCAATTTCGATGATCCGGGGAAGATCCTTTCCGCCGCCTCCGATAAAGACCCGGTCCGGGGCCGGAAGATCCTCGAGCCCGTTTGGCAGTTCGGCACAGATCGGCTCCAGTTGATGCACGAAAAAGCGGCTTCGGTTCTTTTGGATATCTTCGATCCGCTCCGGGTTTCGCTCCACCGCATAGATCCTGCCCCGGGGCAGAAAGAGGGAGGCCTCGATCGCGACAGAACCGCTGCCCGCGCCCAGATCCCAGAGGGTATAATCAGGGGAGTCGAGACAGAGCTTTGAAAGAGAGACGGCCCTGACCTCGGCCTTGGTTATGAGGCCCTGCTGATGGCTGAAATCCGACTCAGGCATGCCGAGATAGGGAAGCGGCTTCTCTTCTTCGGGGAGTGCGCTGTTCTCCTTTCGGAGGATAATCACGAGATTGGGCGAGGCAAAGCTTCTGCCGGAGACCGCCGCGGGATCGTACCAGCTCATCTTCTCTTCTTCGGTTCCGAGTTTTTCCAGAACAGACATGGAGAGGTTCGGGATCTTTGTTTCCGCAAGGCGTTCCCCGATCCACTCGGGATTGTGAGTCAAATCGGTAAGAACGGCAACTTTTTGGTGCTCCCGGATCGCGGCCAGAAGGATCTTTGACGGGCAGTTCGATTCCCCGGAACCCCGGCCGTGAAGGCTGATGACCTCTGCATCCTGCCAGGGAATTTTGATCCGCGCAAATGCCGCGGCCACCGAGGAGATATTGGGATAAATCCGGATATTTTCCGGGCCCAGATCGGAAATCAGCCGGGCACCGATGCCGTAAAAGAGAGGGTCCCCCGATGCGATCACCGCAACAGTTCGGTCTGCTGCACGATCTTGAATCGTTTGGATAAGGGGTCCGATATCTCCGGCAACCGGTATCTTTTCCCCCTGGAACCCATCGAAATAGGCCAGAATCCGTCTCCCGGCCACCAGCACATCCGCACCGTGGATCTCTTGAAGGTGCTGGGAGGTCAGATCCTGTGGAGAGAGGCCGAATCCGATCAGCACTATCGGTAACAAAATACCGTTGCTCCTTTTGTAGATATTTGTTATAGTTACTTGTTATGGATACTTGTTGTAGCTACTTGCAGCCACTTTTATCGTTGCTTCTGTTTCCGTTTTCATGACAGGTGCTCTATTAACAGATCCATGCTGTTTGGCAAAGATTTTTTTGCCGATACCTGCGGAAAATATTTGCTATTTGTGAGAAAAGTATTATATTGTCAAAATAAGTTGTAGCAAGTCGATAACACTTGCGCAGGTTAAGGAGCTTGAACTTTTAACTTGAAACAGGAGGTGTGAGCTATGTACCGGAAGACAGTTCTTTTAACCCTTTTGCTTGCCATCGTATTCGCCGTTTCCGCCTCTGCAGCAACAATGAGATATGTCCCTCTCGATCGTATGGGCATCAAACCCGCGGTATCGAATTTTTACTCGAATTATCGGGTCAATAAGACATATTCGGCCACCGTGGTCGATCCGGTGAGCGTGGGCAACGGCAACCTCTTTGATTCCGCTTATAGAGGTGAGAAGCTGAAGCTGACCCATCTGGGCGACGGCATGGTGAGAATCGAAAAGACCTCCACCGGCGAAAGCGTGGAACTCGATGCGCGCTGGCTGGGCAAAACCAGCCCGAGGTATTGATCCTTTCCGCTCCTCGGAAGCGGCTTTAATCGAAGAAGATCGGCGTGAGGGTTGATTGCCCCAGGTCCCCGGAAATTGGCAGAGTCGGATATAGAAAAACCGTCTCTGCCTTTTCTTTTTGAAAAACGAAACAGAGGTCCATGTCCAGAGATTTCGACACCCATTTTTTCAGAGGCTTTTTACAATCCGACGACGGACAGATCACAAAGGTCATCGAGTCGGATGTCAACCGGATCGTCTTTGAGACGGCCTTTGGCCTCTCTCCGCACCTTGCTGACCGGTTGAAGCACCAGTCCCGGCACATCATCTTCAGCGAGCGCTCCCGGATCGCGCGGCTCGGGGTTCAGATCACCTGTGAGCCCCCCACTTCCGATGCGATCCAGGGGAAGGCTGCGGTTCTGCGGCTGACCGCATCATCGGTAATTCCGGGCTATCCGGTTCTGAAGACCTTTGAGGATTTCTTCGTGCCCGGGTTCCCGGTGGGAAGGCTCGTCTTCTGCGATCCTGATGCGCTGCTCACCTCTGACGCGGTGATCGCGGCCATCGAGAAGTCTCAGTTGAAGCTGCCGGCCTCCACCACCATCACCAGCGACGGCAGCATCCTCATCAGCCCCCATCGGGTGGTCTGTGATCTCAAAGGGCCTCTGGACCGAAAGACCCTGAGCCGGATTCTCTTCAAGGAGGAGGGCCGGGAGATCCTCAACCGGTATCAGCTCCGGCGCCGGGTGAGTGCCCTGACCATACCGGCCGGCCAGGGGGCCATCACCACCTGTTCCATGTATCTCAACGAACACTATGTGGTGCTCCAGAGCCGCTCCAATGCAACGCTTGCTCTGGGCAGCCATCTCCCTGCCACGTTGTTGGACCCGATCAAGACCCGGGGCATCCGCATCTATCTGGAGATCGTCAACAACAGCCGTCATCCACTGGTCAACCCGCTCATTTTAGCGAAGATCTACCGGGCCCCCAAAAGCCGGCCTTTGAGCCCAAGCCCCTTTATCAACGGAAAGATCCGCTATTCCTACTCGCAGATGAAGAGGCTGCAGAGCCGCTTTCCGGAAAAGGGGCAGGCCACCTGCCACTATCTCGACAAATCGGCCGCGCTGCTTCCGGCCGAAGATACCGATGCCGAAGATGCAAATATCAAAGAGGCACTGATTCTCAAAAACGGCCCCATACAGCCCTGCCCCGTCAGCCGGGCCTCCTGCGCGATCGCGCGGCAGGACTTCTCCCTGAAGAGCGCCTGCACCCATCTCTATGCCACCGCAAAGATCAGGGCCGAGATTAAATCCGAGATCAAAGAAAGAC
Source organism: Desulfobacteraceae bacterium (assembly GCA_011390345.1). GTDB lineage: Bacteria > Desulfobacterota > Desulfobacteria > Desulfobacterales > JAABSP01 > JAABSP01. Next base: position 41,345 of record JAABSP010000013.1, on the reverse strand, counting down.
CCGGCGCCATCGCGCTCCAGTATTTCCCGAATATCCTGGAGCACATCGATATCGTCAATCTGGCCAAAGAGGGGCTTTTAGAGGCCATCTACTTCTTCCATCCCTCGTGCGAGCATGGCCCCTTTCTCTCCCAGCTCGATCATCATCGGCTTCAGGAGTATCATGCATTCGGGGTGGATGTCTTCTGGGTGTCAGATCTCACCAAAAACCTGATGGTCCATACCATGCGGGACGGCAAAGGATATTTCGTGACCACGGAAAGGCTCGCCGATTTCCACAAATCGATGCTCTTCGCGTTTTACGGCTCCACAAAGCCCTTATCCGGGGCCGGAGTGAAACGGCTGGGAAAGCTGATGGATGCGCTCATCCGCTTCTGGGGCAAGAACATCGGCATCGTTACGGGCGGGGGCAGCGGCGTGATGGAACATGCCAACACCTTCGCGAGAAAGCGGGGGATTCTGTCGGGTGCAAACTATCTCGATATCACGGATCAGGCCATGACCACAGATGTCGATTTCTGCCAGGTCTTCCAGGCCGCGTGCCGCCACAGCCGGCAGAAGTGGTTCGAGATCGCCTCCTTTCCCATCTTCAATGTGGGAGGGCTGGGATCACTGGAGGAGCTGGGGATCACCCTCTGCAACATGAAGCTTTCCATCATGGAGCCGGTTCCGGTGGTGCTATTCGACAGCGACGGGGACGGGAGTTTCTGGGGGGGAATCTCGCATCAGATCAAGGAGATGATCGCACAGGCCCGGGCCCCGGAGTGGATCGGGGAGAATCTGATCATCACCGGAGATCCGGAGAAGGTGATCGCGGCCTATCGGGAGCGGCTGCAGCTCTTTTAGCCTCTATCTATCCGATGTAGAATCAAACAGGACTTCACCATTGTAGCCGAAAATTACCCCCCGAACCTGGATTCCCGGCCCGGCAAATTCGGCCCCGGCCCCAACCATCTCCCTTCCCACCTGGTCGATGATCCCCGTATCCCCCTTGGGATCTCTTTCCATCATGATATCAAAGGCATGGCGTGCGGTATTGGCCGCCCTCACCGCATCGGCAAAGGGTTTATCTCCGGCCAATCTCTCCACCCATCGGGAGAGGTTGTCCAAGGTCAATTCCGAGGTGGCCGCGTGGGTATGGGGAATCTTCTGTGCCATCTTCACGGCCTTTCCGAAAAAGACCGCAAGCGTCACCTTTTCAATACCGGATCTGCCGGCCGCGCGCAGAGAAGCCCTGAAGAAATCCCCGATCTGGACGAATGTTTCCTCCGGCAGATGGGGCCACTGCGTCTGGGCCAAACGCTCGCTTCTTCTTCCGGTGGAGAAGACGACTTCGGTGATTCCCATTGCCCGGGCCACCGAAAGGGAGGATTCGATGGTGGCGATATAGGCCGCGTGGGACATGGGCCGGACAATGCCGGTGGTTCCGAGAATGGAGATGCCGCCGATGATGCCGAGCCGATGGTTCAGGGTCTTTTTCGCCAGTTCTTCCCCTTTGGGGACAAAGATTTCCACAGCCACACTGCCGGTATGGTCGGAATCTTCAATCGATTCCAGAACCGCCTCCTGAATCATTTTCCTGGGCCCGGCATTGATGGCCGGCTCTCCGGGAGGGACCTCAAGCCCAGGCTTTGTCACCCGCCCTACCCCTTTCCCGCCGGTGAAAAGGATCTCCCCGGGCGCTCCATCCTTCAACAGCCGGACCACCGCGCCGATCTCGGCCTTGTGGGTCACATCCGGATCATCTCCTGCATCCTTTATAATGGTGCATCTTGCGGTATCTGAATCCAATTTCTCACAGGAATGGACAGAGATGGCCGTGGTCTCTCCGGTGAGAAACCGGATCGTCACCGCGGCCGGCGCGCTTCCTTTTATCAGAAAACGCAGCGCTCCTTTTACCGCGGCCGCCGCGGCCGCGCCTGTTGTAAAGCCGGATTTCAATTTTGGAGTTTCGGAAGAAGAAGCATTCATGGGGCAAAGATAGCGCAACCCGCATCAAAAGGCAACCATCGCAAAAGGCCACCCTCATAAAACAATAATCGCAATATCCGTGCAAAAAGAATTTCCTGCCGGCCCGAGGTTCTTGACAGAAACCCAAACTTCTTCTATAGATTTGAGCAATGGCATCAACAACAATTCACAGAAAGGCCACCTGATGACCGATTCCGATATTCTCAACGGCAAAAAAATTCTGATCGTCGATGACGAGCCGGATATTCTCGATTCCCTGGAGGAGATGCTGGAGATGTGCGAGGTGGACCGGGCGTCGGATTACGAGAGTGCGGTGATACTGCTTGATGAGAACCGGTATGCCATCGCAGTCCTCGATATCATGGGCGTCAACGGATACGACCTGCTCGACATCTCCCGTCAAAAAAAGATTCCTGCGGTCATGCTGACGGCTCATGCCCTGAGCGCGGATCACTTTGTCAAGTCGATCGAGGAGGGAGCATGGGCCTACCTGCCCAAGGAGAAGCTCCACGAGATCGACACCTTCCTGATCTACATCTTCGAGGAGCTGGAACGGAAAAAGGGCCGCGGTCTCGGCAGATGGTACGGCCGTCTCAAGGGGTATTTCGAAAGGAAATTCGGCCCCGGCTGGCTGGATCAGAAGGAGATTGGCCTCTGACCGGGCCGCTTTTAAAGATCGGTTTGGGGAAACGGGCCTTTGGTAAATACCGGATCTTGAAAAAGCAGGGAAAAGATCGTCTCCCCGGATGAGAGGCAGGCCTGGCGATCCGGGACATGGGAACACGCGGAAATCCGGCCCGGGCAGATATGCTGTTCCGTGGGAAGATAAGGGCATCGCCTGGTTTTCAGCTCGATGGAGAACCCGAACCGCTCCGAAAAGATATGGGCTCTGAGAAGATCGGAGCCGGAGCCCCCTGCATTGAATGCATAGGGTCTGCCCGAGGAGTAGCGGCTGGTCTCCTGCACATGGTAGAAGCCGCCGAAGATCAGGCTCCGATTCTCTTCGATGATGCCGGTTCCGAAATCGTGAAACCGGATGCAAATACCATCGGGATTCTCCAGGGATTCCACAATGATCCTTCCCTCATCCGGGGTATTCTCCACCCCGTTTTTCAACATGCCGGCACAGATCTTCTCCAGCACGATTCTGTCCATGTAGAGCAACGCCTCTGGTGCAAAACCGCGGAGAATCTCTACCATTCGACTCCCCATAGCGGCCTCGGCCCCTCGGCAGATCTCCTCTAAAAAATCGGTCAGGGGAATGGGTACAAGCTGGATCACCTCCCGCGTATTGACGATATCTGCCACCTGATCCTCAATCCGAACCAGCCGATCCAGATTCCGCCGGCCCCTCTCCAGGCTCTTTTCAATCCCTGTGATCCCTGCGGCCCCACTCTTCTTTGAAACGATCTCCAGCACAGAGCCGAGCACGGCAATAGGCGTCTTCAGCTCATGGGAGAGATGGTCGATCATCTTGTCCTTGGCCCGATTCAGGGCTTTCAGCTCTTCAAATGCCCGTTCCAGGGCCTCATGGGTCAGGGAGTTTTCAATCGCGGACGCGGCAAACGAGGCCAGCGTGTTGAAGAGCTTCAGCTCCGAAGCGGTGTACTGCAGCGGATCATCACTGCTGATGGTCATCACCCCGATGATCCGGTCCGCGATCTTCAATGGCGCGCAGATTATAGATCTCACCGGATGCTCGCCCGAGAGATAGCGGTCATCTTCCTGCATCTCGTTGACGATCTCGGCCTTTCCGCTGTTGAAGACATGGCCGGCGATCCCTTTTCCCGGTTCCAGCCGAACCTTATTGGCAGACTCCCGGCCCCGGGCCGCAATGATATTGAAGCGGTTCGTCTCCGCATCCATCAGCATCACCGATGCCGAGTTTCCCCGGATGCATCGGATCGCCTCATCCAGAACCAGGGAGCCCACCCGCTTCAGCGCAAGGCTTGTGGTGATCCGTTCCGCGACATTATAGAGAAGATTGATCTCCTTGTACCGATCCAGGGTCTCCCGGATCAATGACCGCTTCTCCTGTTCCTCCGCGGCCAGATATTCCAGCAGAGCAGCGACAAGGGGAGCCGCTTTTCCTCGGCCCACCCGGCCGATCACCTCTTTTTCCAGCCGGACAGGCACACCCCGCGCCTCCCCATCGCTTCGACTCCCGAAAAGAGGGTTTCCATCTTGGTCCATTACCCACAGCAGCGCTCCAAAGAGCCTCTCATATTCTTCCATCAGAGCGAGAACCCCGGGTCTTCGAAAAAGCTTTTTCAGGATCTTAGACACGATTCTCCCCGGCCTCCCGGTTCTCCGTCAGCACGATAAATCGAACCGACTCCGCCACGATCCCCTCCCGAATCAGTCGCATCAGGATCTTCGGGGTATTCTGATCCAGAGGCTGCACCACGATCATATCCGCGCCGGCCCTAACCGCGGCTCTGAAGGCCTGGGGTGTGGAATCGATCCTCTCCACCCGATACCCGTGCGCGTCGAGAACATCCCCGAGAATATGGATGGTCCCGTTACTGCCATCCCCCACCAGGATATTGTTTTGAAAGGCCCGCTGCACCAGAAGCCGATCCACCTCGGCCAGAAGCACGTCCGGGTCCAGGGGCTTGTTAAGATAGCTCTCCACCCCGAGATCCGCGGCCCGCTTCCGGTCTGAAAGGACCGAAAGGATGATGATGGGAATGTGGCGGGTTCCCGGATCACTCTTGAGAACCGCTGTTACATCGAAGCCGTTGATATCGGGCATCTTTAGATCGAGGATGATCAGATCGGGCAGTTGTTTCTTGATCCTTCGAATGGCTGTTTTTGCATCCCCGGCCTCGGCTACTCGATAGGATTTTCCCTCCAGCACCTGCCGGATCAGCTCGCGGATATTCGGGTCGTCATCCAGAATGAATACGGTTCTCCCCTGCTGGAGGGGGAGGGTCTCTCCGGTTGCGGACCACTTCTTCATCTGGGCCGTGGCCGCGTTGAGATCCATGAAGATGATCTGCTCCGGGGCCTCGTGGCTCGGCAGGGTAAAGGAGAAGATGCTGCCGCTGCCGGGTTTTCCCTCGGCCCATATCCTGCCGCCGTGATGCTCCACGATCTCCCGGCAGATGGGAAGCCCTAGCCCGGTCCCCTTGGGCTTGTCCGTCAGAGTATCCCCCACCTGTTTGAACTTGTCGAAAACCCGCTCCAGATCCGCCTCCTGAATTCCGATACCGGTATCTTCGACACTGACCGTAACGCTTCGCCGCTCCGGCCGTACCCGGCAGGTGACCGCGCCCGACGGGGTGAATTTGGCCGCGTTGGAGAAGAGATTGGTCATCACCTGAATCAGCCGGCCCCGATCCCCTTGAACCAGGGGAAGCCCCTCCTCTATCTCCAAGTGAAGGGCCAGCCCCTTCCGCTCATCAAAGAGGGGGGTGAGTGATGCCGCGGCCTTGCGCACCACATCCTCCACCGAAAGGGGAACCATCTGCCACTCCATGCGGCCCGCTTCGATCTTTGCGATATCGAGCACATCGTTGATCAGTGCGGTCAGCCGCTCCCCTTCGGAGATGATAATGTCGATATTCTCACCCACCTGCTTTGCTGCTCGCTCCACCTGGGGGGAATCGGTTCTGATATTTTCCAGCAGAATATTCTTGTACCGCTTCCTGATGATCTTTGCAAAGCCGACCACCGAGGTGAGCGGGGTCCGCAGTTCATGGGAGACCGTGGAGAGAAAATCGGTCTTGAGCCGCTCCGACTCCTGCACCTTGATCATCGCCTTTTTCAGCTCGCTCAGATCCCGGACCACCGCAACACTCCCGATCGTCTTTCCCTGGGAATCCTTCAGCAGGCTGACCGACATCTCCACCGGCCGGATGGTGCCGTCGCTTCGGAAGAGGCGGGTTTCATGGCGCCGCACGGCCCCTTCGGAGCGGAGCCGATTGAGCAGATCCCGGAGCTGCTGCTGATCCGGGTAGAGTTCAAAGGCCGATTTCAGGTAGAGATCTTTGCTCTCCCACCCGAAAAAGATCTCCGTCATCCGGTTCCACTTCACAAACCGGCCCTGAGTATCGACCATCGCGATGGGATCGGCCGAGCTTTCAAAGACATTCTCCAGATACTCTTTGGCCCGACGAAGCTCCTCCTCCATCCGCTTCCGGTCCGAGATGTCCCGGATCACCTCGATGGCCCCGATGGCTCTGCCCTGGGCATCCTGGAGTACCCCGGCCGTTGCATATAGATAGCGGCCTCCGCCCGGAAGGGCCGGGGTGTAGTTCTCTCCAATGAGGGTTTTGTTCTCAGGATCTTTGCAGATCATGGCGTATCGCTTTTCGAATTCCCCGTCGTCCTGCCCAACCAGATCGATGAGGATCGGCCGCGGATCTCCGTAGAAGGGGACCGCATATTCATGATCCCCTCTGCCCAGCATTTCCCCGGCACTGACGCCGGTCAACTGTTCTATGGCCCGATTCCAGGCGATCACCTTTCCCGTGATATCGATGATAAAGGCCGGGTCCGGCAGGATATTGAGAAGATCATGAAACTTCTGCTCCGACTCCTTCAGCGCGGCCTCGGCCTTCTCCCGGCCCGTGATCTCCACCTTCAAGGTCTCGGTGGTGGAAGCCAGTGCCTCGGTGCGCTCCCTGACCAGCTCCTCCAGATGATCCCGGTGGCGTCTCAGCTCCTCTTCGGACTGCACCCGCTCGATGGCCATCGCGATCTGCTCCGAGACAAAGGTGAGGATATTCTTCTCCTCGTCACCGTAACGCACCGACTCGGAATAGGTCAGCACCGCGAGTACCCCGACTGCCTTTCCCTTTGTGATCAGCGGGACCCCGAGCCAGTCGACCGTAGGCTCACCCATCAGCTCCAGCTCATTCGATGCCACCAATTCGGCAAAGACCTTTTTCGAGGCCAGCAGCGGCTTTTTGGTCCTGAGTACATACTCCGTCAGCCCCCGTGCCGGTTTCCGATCGACCCGATTCGTGTCATACTCATCCACGCTGTAGGAAAAGCAGATTCTATCGGTCTTTTCATCATACCGGGCGATGTATAAATTTTTGGCCGGCATCAGTTCGTTCACGATCCCGTGAATGGCCTCGAACAGGGCCGGCAGGCGCTTGGCTGTATGGGCCGCTTCGGAGATCTGATATAATGAGTTGAGGAGCTTTTCCATGCGCAAATCCCTCGGAATGTTTTGCGAATGCTTCATCGCTTCAGTCCCAGAACCTCTCTTGCTCTCTCCAGCACCTCGTCCGGATCAAAGGGTTTGGTCATGTACAGATCGGCCCCTGCAGCCCTCCCCTTCTCCTTGTCAAACTCCTGTCCTTTGGCCGTGAGCATGATGATGCAGATCCCTTTCATGCTGCAATCGTTTTTCACCCGTTCGCAGACCTCGAACCCGCTCATCTCCGGCATCATCACATCGAGAAAGACCAGCTCGGGCCGATCCCGGCAGATGATATCGAAAGCCGTTCTCCCATCCCCTGCCAGAAGCAGCTCGACACCCTCCTCCTCCAGATCCTCCAGGGTCTGCTCCAGAAGTTGCCGGATATGGGGTTCATCATCTACGATCAGTACCTTGGGCATCCCTCGAATCTCCTGCTGAAGAACTCTCAATATATGAATGGTATATTGTTCCCTTCTTCTATAGCACTGTCGGACCATAGATGCAAAAAGTTTGTTCGAACATAGCCTTGGGTCCTCCCCTGCAGATCGTCGGGAATGTGGCAAACAGGGCTTGCAATAATGAATCGGGTGTGGTAATTGGCAATGATTGGAAATTTAGATACTGAATGATTCACCAGTCACTAAATTTCCTTTTGAATAGATAACTTTGTTATCGGAAACAGGATACAGGAGCAGACAAAAATGTGACAGATTCCCGGACTGAATTTGTGTTCATTGCGATTCCAGGGAATCGTTTTCGACTTCTTCCATTATAATTGTGATTTTCGGATTGACATGCGGCAACTTTTCCTGATAAACAGAATGAATGAACATTCATTCATTTCTATCGGATGGACGGGCTGACTCCCTTCTGACTCCGCTTTGGCGGTTAATATATTCTTGTCTGACAATGATTTGCAAAAATTCTGGAGGAAAAATGATGAAGGAAATTTGGTCAAAAGGTATCATACTCCTTTCCGTACTCCTGCTGGTACCAGGTGTCGCTCTTGCAGAGGAGGCAAAGATCCCTGAGCCGCCCAAGGCAGAAAAGGGGATCGTGGATGACATCACCGAAGAGGTGCTTACAGGCCCCACGGACCTGGACCCGGACAAGATGCTTGGCCCCGGCGGAATCTCCATCGAGACCGAGCGGGAGATCCTGATGAGCTTCGGCGCTACGGTCCGCTTCATCCCCACGTCCGAGTCGAACTGGGATTTCGGCATCAGCGACAATGTGGATGGGTTTATCAACACTGAGCCCCTCAAGCTGTTTGCCCGGACCGCGTATAATTCGGCCAATGCTGGAATGGAGGTCAATACCGCGCGCACCACCTTTGCCAATGCACTGAATGAGGATCGGGGGGTTCGGTCATCGTTTGCAGATTTTGCCAACTCCCTCTACCATGCCGATGCGGTGCTGGGAGCTTCGGCCGATCCGGCCACGGCCCAGAAGATCGCACAGGCGGCCGCGGGTGCGGCCCAGATCCAGAGCGCTGCCGAGGCCGCAGCTCAACTGGCCGGCATGAGCACGGCACAGACCTATATCCAGGCATTGGATGCAGCATCTGCCGCAGCCGATGCCTATCGGACCGCCATCGTGACCCAGAATCCGGAAGTGGCTGGTGATGCCCTGGCCGCCATCGCGACGAATCCGGATTATCAGGCCGCAGTGGCCGCGGGAGATCAGGCACAGGCACAGGCCATTGCGAGCCAAATCGCCACCCCCTATGTGATGAATGCGGCCATCGAGGCTGCAGAGGCCCAGGGGGCTGAGGCCGGCGCGGCTGTGAAGAATGTCTTTTCCGATCCTGATTATGTAGCCGCAGCTTCAGCCGGGAATGATGCCGCAGCCGAGGCGGCCGCGCAGGCCGTGGTGGTGCAGTCGGCTGCGGAAGCTTCAGACAATGCCGCAGAGGGCGTGATCCGGGACAATGCGGACCCGGCACTGGTGGCCGGCGCGGGTCAGATCGTGGATGGCGTGGTCCTGAAGATCATGCGGGACAATCCCAATGCCACCATCGCGGAGGCCATGGCCTATGCAACGGTGCTCAAGGCCAGAGTCGATGCCTTCTCCCCCTATTATCTCGCGGATACTTTTTTAAAGACCCACTCAAATGAGAGCGGCAGCGTCAACGACGGCTACATCCGCAACGAGACCAAGATGTACTTCAACGCGATGGCCAAGGACCGGAAGTGGAGCTTCTACGGCGCACTGGAGTTCGACCGGCCCATCGACACCGACACCGTGGACAACCGGGGCGGCAAGGTGGACACGGCCAGCAACTTCGGACTGGAGCGGCTCAACGCCAGCATCGAGCTTGTGCCGAATCTGCGGCTCCATGCCGGATGGGATGTCTGGGGACTGGACATCATCGAGGCGGCCTCTATGGTCTATGGCGATGACAATGCCGGCTTCTGGCTCAAGGGCAACAACGGAGACATCTATTACTCCCTGGCCTGGCTCAAACTGGAGGAGAACGATTTTCAGATCAATGCGGCCGATCATAACGGCTCTGTGGATGAGGACCGGGATCTCATTGCCGGCTATATGGATTACATCTTCAGCGAGGGTAACAAGGCCCGCTTCTTCTATGCCTACGACCGCATCCGCAATGTTCCGGCCCGGGATCTGCTGGGCGCGATGGCCGCAGATGCGGGTCTGGATCAGTATGCCGGCATCAACGGGGACATCCCCTCCACCGACTCCCACAATATCGGCGCGTACTATCTGGGCAAGTTCGGCATGTTCGAGCTGATGACCGAGGGCGTCTACAAGTTCGGTACCGCGGACAACACGGGCCTGAAAGGGACCGACAACGGGGTCCACACCATCGAACATGATGATTTCGACATCTCCTCCTATGCCCTGGCAGCGGATATTGCCCTGGAGCTGGGGGAGACCGTGGGCTGGATGAGCCTGAAGCCCCATCTGGGGATAATGTACACCTCGGGCGATGACGATTCCACGGACGACACCCTGAGCGGATATTCCGCGGTCACCAACGCCCAGCGCTTCTCGGGTATGTGGGGCGGAGAGAACACCATCATCGGTGACACCAACTTCGTGCTGGGAACCGCGCTCTACGGCTATGTGCCGGAGTTCTACGGCAACGGAACACCGGTCTTCGTGGGAGGTCTCCAGAACTTCGCGGGCAACGGCAACGGACGGGGTGACAACCCGGGCCTAACCATGACCAGCCTCGGCTTCACCATGCGGCCCAAGATCTTCCTCATCTACCGGAGCAATTTCAACTTCTTCAGTTGGAATGAGGATTTCTACGTCACAAACATGGTGGAGCCCGTCACCCTGGAATCCCTTGCCTCCGGCAAAAAGCGCCGGGCCACCCGGGTGGATGCCGGCTTCGTGGGTACGGAATGGGATAACGAGCTGACCCTGGCTTTGAGCAAGAACATGTTCATCAAGGGTCAGGCCGCCTTCTTCTTTCCGGGAGAGGCTGTCGAGGATGTGACCGAAGCCCTCACCGGCCATGCCAGCGACGAGACCGCCATGCGCATCGCGGCGGAGCTGATCTGGAACTTCTAGGGAACTGATCTGGAATTTCGAATCGATACTTCATTGAAAATTTTTTAATTCTTTTATGCGCCCGCCCGGGAACCGGACGGGCGCATTCATTATTTCAGACACAGGAGGTTTACCATGATCGAAAAGCGGAGATGGCTGGCCTTTGCACTGGCGGCAGTTTTGGTTTTTGCTCTTTTCGGATGCGGTGATGATGATGACGATGCCGAGTATGTTCCGGAGCCGGAGCCGAAACCGACCCTGATCTTCGGAAGAGCAGCCCAGACCTATGTTGCAGATGCCCTGGTGCTGGCAGACCGGATAACCTCCGGCAGCACGGGGAACTTTGCCGCAGACGCCAAAGAGATCCCGGCCAGAACCGATGGGGCCGGATCTTTCACCCTCACCATTCCCCCGGCCTATGGGGATTATGTTCTCTTCGTCTCCGGCGGAACCGTGACAGACAGCCGGGGCAATCAGATGGAGGCCCTTCCCATGCTCGCGCCTAAAGGCGCAAGAAACATCACCCCCGTCACTACACTGGTCGCGCTCAATCCCGAGCTGCGGGAGAAGATCGGCCCTTCCTATGATGCCGACATTGCAGATCCTGCAGGCGTAGATGGCGCAATTCTCCAACTGGCAAAAGCCACAGAGGCGGTGCTCGATCTGCTGACCCGAAAATCCCCCGCGGCCATCCGGGGAATAGACAACCAGATGCGGATCTATGCCAAACTGGCCGATATTCTTGTCAAGCCGGGCACGGATCTGAAGGATGACCAGAGCCTTTCTGAGGCCATCTATATGGCCGCGGCCGCGGTTCTGCTGGACAATGCCATTGAAAAGGACCAGACGGTACTGGCCGGAGATGCATTCGGTATCGCCAATATTCTGGCAAGGGCCGCCGGCGGGATTCTGATGCAGATTCCCGAAGATCAAACCGTGACAGAGGCCGATATTCTGCCGATCTATGAAGGGGTCCTTGCCCAGGTCGGCGGGATGCTTACGGGCACAGCCTTTGCCTTTGATCCGGCATCACGGCAGATTCCCTTTCCCAATGATCTGGCCTGGGCACAGACCGGCGGGACAGTGGACCTGCCGGTTCAGGGCACGGATCTGAGCGCTGCCTTTTATACCGCGGTCAATTCCCTGGAGCTGAGAGGGTTCAGCCCCAACACACCGATATCCATCCCGATGACCGCACCGGTGCAACTGGACCCCAATGCCCTAAAAAACAACATCCGGCTGATCAACCTCAACATGCTCATGGGTGCGCTCTTCCAGGGGCTGAATCTGGGGAATCCGCTGACCACCCCTCCGGATCAGATCCTGCCGGCCGTGCTATCCGCGCTGGCCGAGTTTCCCGCGGCCAACTGGCCCCTGCTGCAGCAGAGCCTCCGGGAGCATTTCGATCTCTTCTACGATGCCCGGGTCAAGGTTCGCCAGGAGGATGAATTTTTAAAGATCTCCCCCCTTCAACCTCTCTCTCCGGGTGCCACCTATCTTGTCTATGTGATGGCGGAGAATCCCGAGACCCTGGATCAGTTGACCGATGGCAACGGCCTGATGGTTCGGCCTCCGGCGCTCTATCCTGCACTGCTGGGAGATGCGCCGCTGACCGGAGAACTCACGGATCTGGAGCCTCTGCGCCGGAAATATGCGCCGCTGGCCAATCTGGTGCTGCGTACAGTCGGCGTGGACGCAAAAAACCTGCTTCACATGTTCACCTTCACCACCGCAGCCCGGACCCTGAGCAGCGATGATTTCGGCAAGATCATGGCCTATGGAGCCGGAATGGGGATCACCTCGCTGGATGAACTCTCTGCTCTCATCAAAAATTCGCCCAACCTGCCCTATACTGCGGACCGAGAGCTGACCATCACCAGCGAATACGGGGCGATCCGGGAGATGCTTCCACCCATGACAGCAGTCGATATGCCGGCCTCCGGGTTCTTCATCAGTGTCGATCTTCAATCGCCGACCCAGGAACAGATCCCCGTCCCCTACACGCTATACAATCCTGATGGGTATGACGGAACCGTGACCATCTACCTGCACGGTCTGGGCCAGCGCAAGGAGAATGCGCACTCCATCGCGCCGCTCTTTGATGAACCGGTCATCGCGATGGATCTGCCGCTTCACGGCGCCCGTACCGTAGAAGGAGCCGATTCCGGATACGGCTTTTTCTCGTCCAATCTGCCGGCCACCCGGCTCAACTTCTATCAGTCATACTTCGACATGAACCTGTTGCTGAGAAACCTCAAGGCCGGGCTGTTCAATCTCGATGGCGATGAGGATATCAATCTCCCGGGGGAGGAGGTGACCGATGCCGATGATATCCCGGCAAACATCCGGTTCATCTCCCAGTCCTTTGGATCGATCATCGGATCGGTCTTTGTTGCAGACAATATCGCGGATATAGACCGGATCGCGATGGCTGTGGGCGGGGCCGATTTCGCTGCCCTTTTGGATCAGGCCACGAATCCGGAGATCGCGGGGCTGGCAGATGCCCTTGGGGTGGAGAAGAACAGCTTCGACTATTTTGTGGCTCTCGGGGTGGCGCAGACCATTCTCGACCCGGCTGATCCCGTCTTTCTGGCACGCGGAGTCGATGCGGAGAAGACCCTGCTGCTGAGCGCATATCAGGATACCTATGTGCCGAACATCTCCAATGAAATCCTGGCCATCACCATCGGCCATGAAACCCTTCACCGGGTGATGGATTTTTCAGATCCGGTTCCGGCAGGGGCCGGCTGGTACATGTACGGCGGCGCGCCCCGCATGGAGAAGAACTGGATGGGCCACAGCTTCATGATGACCGACAACATAGATTTCTATACGGTTGCCGGACCGCACCTGAACCCGGCCTATGTCTCGGCCGCGCATGCGGCTGTATGGGAACAGATCCGTGCATTTTTCCTTCAATAGAAATCTGTTGATCTCTCCGCAATGAAACCGGCGGCCTCCTTCATCCGAGTGAGGGAGGCCGCTTCTCCTTTTGCAGAATCCTCTCCTCTCCTTTGCCGATGAAGGATTGCAAAGTCATGGAAAGATGGATATAAGTCATTAGTTTTAATGGAAATATCAACAAGGAGAACGTCCGATGAAGAAGGACCGAATCCGAACCGAACTTCTCATCCACGACCTCAAAGTCCCACTCTCTGTGATCCGCGCCACCATAGAATCGCTCCTCCATCGGCAGCAGACCCTGGGACCCCTCACCCCAAAGCAGGAGAAGGCGCTTTTACGGGCACAGCGGAATATCCGCCTTTCCCAGACCCTGGTGGGCGATGCACTGGAGATCGCCCGTTCCACATGGGGATTTGTCCGTTTCACCCCCCTCCGGCTCTCCGGATTCGTCCGAAACAGCCTTATCGAGGTCTATGATCTTATCGATCCGGAACTCTCGGAGCAGATTTCAAAGAGCGGCAGCCTTGGAGATCTCACCCGTGTTCTTAAAGCAAAACGCGCGATCCTTGCTGTTGAAGATGGGGACTGGGAAAAAGAGATCCGGATCGATCTGGCAAAGACCACCCAGATCTTCCGGAATCTTTTGACCAATGGATTGAAGTACCGGAAAGAGCGTCTGGTCATCGGCCTTTCCGTGAAAGCGGATGGCCTGCTGCTGCAGGTGTCCGATGACGGGATCGGCATTCCCAAAGCCTTTCATGAAAAAATCTTTGAGCAGTATTTTCAACTGGCCCCGGAAGAGAGCCATCTCCGGGGCCACGGCCTCGGGCTTGCCGGGGTGCTGGCGCTGGTGGAGGATCTTTCCGGAGAGTTGACCTTGAAGAGCGACGAGGGCGCGGGGGCTCAATTCATGGTCCGGGTTCCACTGGCTCAGGCTCAAGATCCGGATAGATTTTCCGAAAACCCAAGGGCCGGATGAGGTAAAGCCGCACCCAAGATCGGCAGCACCGGCTACCCCCTGTTTTCGTTCTCCATTCTCTTAGGTTGTCCGATGGCTTCCTTTTTCCGATTCAGGGGAAAAGCAGAATATCTTCCGGCTCGGGGCCCCGTCCCTCCGTCAGCTCACAAGCGGCCAGATTGTCACCGAAGATCCGGGTGATCTTCACCTTCCCCTCGATATCACCGGGGAGCCAGCCGGCCGGCAGACCCGTGGGGCTTTTCACCAGGCGGCCCGAGGTTGAGACGGAGAGGCGATCCCCGGGTTTGAGGCCGGAGCGCTTTCCGGCCGTGATGAACCAGGTATCGCCATCTTGGGAGAAGGCCCGGCAGTGCCAGGGCATCAACCGGCTTTTCTGGATCGCAAAATCGGTCAACTGCATCAGGGTTCCGGTTAAAAAGCGGTCCTGATCCTCTGCGTTCTCCAGATCCTGCGTGATCTCTATAGTAGGATACCGATAGGAGAGGCCCGTATCGACCAGGGACATCCGCATCAGCGCCTTTGCCGGAAGACGTTCCGGAAGTTCGATGGCCTCGAAGAGGATAAGCATCCGCACCCCGGGATAGATAGCGAGGGCTTGGGCCACGCAGGCGAGATCCTTTCTGGAAAGGCAGTCAACGGTGGAGAGCACCTCCCGAATCTTTTCCTGATCGGTCAGAATCGCCCCGGATTGGGCCGCAGCAGCCGACATCAGATGATCCACCCGCACAGCAGCAGAATCAGGAATGGTCTCCGGATCGAAAAAGAGTCCGATGGTGAGCGGAGGCCGGTCAAATGCTTCGGCTTCCAAAGCTTCGGCTTTCTGGCGTGATGCTGCTGGCGGAGCCGTAGCCGCGGGAGGTGTATCCGGCTGGATGCTTCCGGTTGATGGCGTCGGCGGAGATGCCATGTTCTCCTGAGCCCTTTGCGGCTCCGGGGATTGGGAAATTTCCGGCTCCGCTACTTCGGCTGCATCAGCCCTCTTTTCATCCGATTTGCTGTCGGAGAATATTTCATTAAGATCCCATTGGGGCTGCTGCTCCCGCTCCCTGAAATAGTCGCCGGAGATCAGAAAGGGCTGGTCTACGGTCTGTCGGCGGATCTCATCTGCGGAATACCGTTCACCGGTTTGCTTTTCCGTGGAGGCGATATCAGGGGCGGATGCGCATCCCAGCGGTAGGAGCAGGGCTGCCATGAGCAAAGCCGAGATGAGAATGACCATTGATGGGCCGATGCGCTTTATGGGCTGTGGGTTCACAATTTCCTCCTGTAATCCTTATGCGATTTCATGATGGCAACTTCACTTCAGTTCCTCGATCCAAAGAGACAAAAGAAACAAAGGGCCGTATCTGCAGGATGAAGTATCATATTTTTGCCGGTTTGGAAACAGGATTGGATCAGGGTTTGGACTGACATGATATCCTATTCAATTCGCTGGGAATCAAAATTGTGCAACAGGATTCTCTGCAGACGATATGATGGAAAGCCATGGCGCATTCCGCAATGCTGAACAGATGGTTCAATTCTTCATCGGGCTGGGAGAGGCCGGATGAGGGTCAAGGGCGCGGAAAAGAGGTGGCAGGAAATCATTGAAGAATCGATCGGAGAAACCGGAAAATCCGTGGACTGAAACTTCCGGAAGAAATGGATTTTCTGTGGAATCAATTCAAACATTGACCAGGGATCGACATCGTTTCGCCTTAGACAACAGATTCCCCTGACAAACCAATATAGAGAGATTGCCAGAGGTTCTTATTTGGCAGATTCAAAGGTCTTTTGATCAATATCTTGAATGGCCAGAAGACTCTTCTTTCTGGCCTGGATCAGCATCCAGAGCAGAAGGATCAAGGCATTGTGAGATAAAAAGTTAAAAAAAAACGCCCCCCAAGCTTCCAGTCTCTCTGAAAGTTCGAGGGGCGTCGGGGGGCAAAAATTACTGCGGGGGGATGGTGTCAGATGCCCGCCTTCTCTCGGATGGTATCGGCTTTGTTCGTATGCTCCCAGTTGAAATCGGGATCATTTCGGCCGAAGTGTCCGTAGGCTGAGGTCTTTCTGTAGATGGGGCGGAGGAGGTCGAGGTATTCGATGATGGCGGCGGGTCTTAAGTCAAAAACCTCTTTGATGATCTCCTGGATCCGGGCTTCGGGAATCTTGCCCGTCCTCATGGTGTCCACCAGAATCGAAACCGGCTCGGCCACGCCGATGGCATAGGCCACCTGCACCTCGCACTTTTTGGCAATGCCCGAGGCCACGATGTTCTTGGCGATGTGCCGGGCCATGTAGGAAGCGCTCCGGTCCACCTTGGAAGGATCCTTTCCGGAGAAGCATCCGCCGCCGTGGCTGCCGTGTCCGCCGTAGGTGTCCACGATGATCTTCCGGCCGGTCAGGCCGCAGTCGCCCATGGGGCCTCCCACCACAAAGCGTCCCGTGGGGTTGATGAAGTACCGGGTGTCGCCGTCGATCATCTCCCGGGGGATCACCTTCTTGATCACCGAATCGACAACCGCCTCCTTCAATTCCTCATGGGTCACGTCGGGCTTGTGCTGGGTGGAAACCACCACCGTGTCCACCCGCTTGGGCTGTCCGTCCACATACTCGATGGTCACCTGGGATTTTCCGTCGGGCCTTAAAAAATCCAAAGCGCCGTTCTTCCGGACATGGGCCAGCCGCTTGGTGAGCTGGTGTGCGTACATGATCGGCATGGGCATCAGCTCCGGGGTCTCGTCCGAGGCAAAGCCGAACATGAGACCCTGGTCTCCCGCACCCTGATCCTTATGAAGCCCCTGGCCGGAGTTGACGCCCTGGGCGATGTCCGGGGACTGCTGGTCGATGCTGGTGATCACCGAGCAGGTCTGCCAGTCGAAGCCCATTCTGGAAGAATGGTATCCGATGTCCTTGATGGTGTCCCGCGCGATCTGGGGGATGTCTGCATAACACTCGGTGGTGATCTCGCCGGCGATAAAGGCAAGGCCGGTGGTGACCAGGGTCTCGCAGGCCACCCGGGCATTCTTGTCCTGTGCGATGATCGCATCGAGCACCGAATCGGAGATGGCGTCGGCCACCTTGTCCGGATGTCCTTCGGTTACGGATTCCGAGGTAAAAAAGTAGCTTTCCTGACTCATATTTTTCTACTCTTCCTTTCTTTTTATTCAATGAACTCTTTGAGCATATCCTCCGGGATGTCCTGATTCTTCCGGGCCACGATGGCCTGGTAGTAGAGGGCGGTCCCGTCCTGGGAGAACCGGTGGCGGTACTTCTTCTTTGCCTCGATCTCCATGATCTTCTCATCGAGCATCTTGTCGATGAGCTGGCAGAAGCCGGTGTTGTCCCCGTCGCAGACAAACTCGTCTTTGATATTAAAAGCTATCCAGCCGGGTGTGTCAATAAAATTGTAGCCGTTGGCAAAGGCCAGGGGCGGGATATCGCCGAATCCGAGCGCGGCCACGATGGTCATCCCGTTGAAATTTCCTTTGGCCAGTGCGCTTTCGACCGGTTCGGGCAGATCCGTCAGGTCTGCTACATAGTAATCTTCATAGACCCCGGGGCGGTCTCTCTCCGCGGCCTTTGCGGCCTCTTCGATGATGTCGATGCCCACGATCATTTCCGCAGAGCATAACTCCTTCAGCTTCTCCGCTACCATGCCGTTGCCCGCGCCGATGTCGAGGACGTTCAAGGGCTTGATGGTCCTGTTGCCGTTGCCCAGGTGTTCGTTGAGCAGTGAGCAGACCACGTCGGGGGAGTTGCAGCCGTATCTCTCGTAGAAGAGATACTCGTAGAGACCGGGGGTTTCATAGATTCTGTCGTAGTCGTGAAACCGCACCCGCTCTGTTTTGTCTCCGCACTTGATGAGAAAGTACTCTTCAGAGCCCTGCTCCACGGAATCGACTTTGGGGAAATGGATGGAAAATTCTTTTCCTGTAACCATGGTTTCCTCCTCTCTGGGCGGTTTCAACCCAGAATGTAAGGTTTGTATATACCGGAAGCGCAGCCCCTGCGGCTTATGCTCCCGGTCTTCCTGAACCTGTTTTGTATCGGTTTTTCAGTATTAGTATCGGTAATGGTCGGGCTTGAAAGGACCGTTCACGGGCACGCCGATATAATCGGCCTGATCCTCGGAGAGCTTGGTTAGTTTGGCCCCGAGTCTTTCCAGATGGAGCCTCGCCACCTCTTCATCCAGCTCCTTTGGCAGCCGGTAGACATCGATCTCTCTGGGATTGTTCCAGAGAGCGATCTGGGCCAGGGTCTGGTTGGTGAATGAGTTGGACATCACAAAGCTCGGGTGGCCCGTCGCGCATCCCAGATTGACCAGGCGCCCCTCGGCCAGCATGAAGATGGAGCGGCCGTCTTCAAAGGTGTATTTGTCCACCTGTGGCTTGATGTTGACCTTTTTCACCCCGGGCCACTCGTTGAGGCGATCGACTTGGATCTCGTTGTCGAAATGGCCGATGTTGCAGACGATGGCCTGATCCTTCATCCCGGCCATGTATTCTGCGGTGATGATGTCCTTGTTGCCGGTGGTGGTGACGTAGATGTCGGCATGGGGAAGCGCGTCCTCGATGGTGGTAACTTTATAGCCGGCCATGAGGGCCTGGAGCGCACAGATGGGGTCGATCTCCGTGACCCAGACTTGAGCGTTCAGCCCGGCCAGGGCCTGGGCAGAGCCCTTTCCCACATCGCCGAAGCCGCAGACCAGCGCGGTCTTGCCCGCGATCATCACATCCGTTGCCCGCTTGATCCCGTCGACCAGGGACTCCCGGCACCCGTAGATGTTGTCGAACTTGGATTTGGTGACCGAATCGTTGACGTTGATGGCCGGGGCCAGCAGCTCGCCCCGCTCCTTCATCTGGTAGAGGCGATGGACACCGGTGGTGGTCTCCTCGGAGACGCCCTTCCACTCCTTGACCACCTTGTGCCAGAACTGCGGGTCCTCCTTCAGGGTCTCCTTGAGGACCGCATTGACGATGCTCAGCTCCTTGTTGTCGGTGGGGACATCGAGCATGGAGGGATCGTTTTCCGCCATATATCCTCGATGGATCAGCAGGGTCGCATCTCCGCCGTCATCCACGACAAGGTTGGGGCCGGTCTCGTCGGGCCAGGTGATGGCCTTTTTCGTACACCACCAGTACTCCTCCAGAGTCTCCCCCTTCCAGGCAAAGACCGGGGTCTTCTTAGCCGCGATCGCGGCCGCGGCATGGTCCTGGGTGGAGAAAATGTTACAGGAGGCCCAGCGGACATCCGCGCCCAGTTCCTCCAGGGTCTCGATCAGGACCGCGGTCTGGATGGTCATGTGCAGGCTACCCATGATCTTTGCGCCCTTCAAAGGCTTTTGGGGTCCGTACTTCTCCCGCGTGGCCATCAGCCCCGGCATCTCCTTTTCCGCGATCTCGATCTCCTTGCGGCCGAAATCGGCCAGTTCTATATCCCGGACTTTATAATCTTCGTTGAGTGACATTAACATGCTTTCTTTGCCTCCTTGGGTTCCATCAGTAATAAAGTTGTTTCCGCTATAATATTTCCCCAGACCACTCCGTCAAGAGATGTGCCCAGGTGTCGGATGACGTGACTGGCCAGCAGTGCGCCCAATTGCCCGGCCGTTGAAAGGCCGTAGCCATTGAGATAGGCGTAGAGAAAGCCGGCGGCCCAGAAATCTCCTGCGCCCGTGGTGTCAATCAGATCGGGCACGATGGCCGCGGGGACCCGCACGCTCTCGACCCCGTTTTGGATCAGCGCACCGTCCCTGCCGAGCTTTACTGCGGCCACTTCACAGATTTTGTGCAGTTCTTCGAGGCCGACCAGGGGGTCGTCGCTGCCGGCAAAGGCCGCAGCCTCCTCTTCATTGGCGAAGACGATGTCCACATATCGGCTTAAAATATCCGGGAGGATATCCCTTGCGGCCTCCACCACCTCGAAGGAGCCCAGATCCATGCTCACCCGGCAGCCGGCCCCCTTGACAGCCTTCAGGACCGCCATCAGCAGATCCCGGTTGAAGAGCAGATACCCTTCCACATGGACATGGCTGCAGCCGGCAAAGTCTTCGGGGGTGACATCTTCAGGGGAAAAGGCCATGGCCGCGCCGAGGTGGGTGCGCATGGTCCTCTCTGAATCGGGCGTCACCATGCTGACGCAGAGGGCTGTGGGCGCATCCCCGTCGGTCTTGAAGCGGGTGCAGTCCCCGCCGAGTCTTTTGAACTCCCCCTGGTAGAATTTCCCCTCGGGGTCATTGCCCAGCTTGCCCATGAATGCACAGGGCATCCCCATCCGGGTGAGCGCGAATGTAGTGTTGCCGGCCGACCCGCCCGGGGTCCGTGCGGGAATGGATCTGAGCGCGCCCACCAAGGTTCGCATGGTTTCGGCATCGACCAGTTCCATGCCGCCCTTTCTTCCTTCAATGGCCTTTGAAAGCATCTCCTCTTCCACTTCGGCCACGAGATCGACCACCGGCGAACCCACCCCGATGACCTGTATCTTAATTTGATCGTCCATTAGTTAACCTCCGGTTCACAAGATTCTACACCTTTTATGACTCTATATCGGATTGAGAGTCGAACCTGTTGATTCGGCCTTCTGACAAACGTCAGATATTTATCTTATTATCAAAAGGTTGAAACGGTTTCAAGGTGCCATGCGGATACGATGCCGATCACCGGTCCGACGATCTATTATTGGCATTCCGCTTCTAGTTGTAAATACTCTTTTATCAGTTACCCGGGTATGATGCCGGGATTTTTAGATCGGTATGACCCGCAGGCATTTTTCAGGGATGCCGTTGGGGGTATTGCATTCAGGCGGAGAAAAGGAAGGGAAAGATCGTTATAATTGTATTGTCCAAAATGTATTGATGAGAATTGATTATCATAGGCGATCTTTTTTACCTCCGCTCGATTTTCTCGCTTCCTGTTTTTTTGAAGCCCTGTAAATGAATTGGATTAATGCTCTATTTGATCTCTTGTATCTGACAAGTGAACTAATATTACATTGTGTAGAAAATAAAGTCAAGGATTTTTCCTAAATTATTTTGCGCATTGAATCTGATTTTCTTCTCAACCCCGAATTCTTCCCTTCAGGGGCCGCTCTTCTCCTATACCCCGCTTTGCCGGAGAAAATACATCTTTTACCTTATTTTATGAGCTATTCAGGTTCTGTACGCTTTTGTATGACAGGAATCGAAGCATTCGATAAAGAAAAGGAGAAGAGATATGGGCAGTGAAAAGGAGAACCTCCAGCCCCCCCAGCATCAGGAGAAGCAGCCCGGAAAGCGGTCCGAAATTACCCCCAAGCCGGTGACCGAAAGCGATTCATATGTTCCCTCGGGGAAACTGAAGGGTAAAAAGGCCCTGGTCACGGGTGGCGACAGCGGAATCGGCCGGGCCGTCAGCATCCTTTTTGCCAAAGAGGGCGCAGATGTGGGAGGGTGAATGGTAGAGGGCTTCTCAGCCGCTCACCTCCCGGATGAGGTCATCCGTATTGGCAAGGGCTTCCTCGACATTGGCCGTGAGCAGGGTCTGGATCTCTTTGACTCCATCCATTCCCCGGGTCCAGCGCCGGTATGATCCCAGCAGATTCATCAGATATGCCAGGGGGGTTACAGCCACTCCGCCCTTTGCCAGAACCCCTCTTATGGCCGGGAGGTTGCGGCCGGCGCACATATCGATCAGCAGATCCGGCTCCAGGAGCATCAGCTTTCCGATCTCCTGCTCTTTCCAGGCGCTGACCACCAGGTGATTGCCGTTTTCACAGCAGATTCGGGATATGTCCAAAAGAGCACTGGCCTGCTCTCGAAGGGACTCAATCTGTTTTTCGATCATCGTCAGCCCGATGAAAATCGGCGCGGTATTCTCCCGAACCCGCTCGAACCGCTCCTTCAGTGCCGCTGTTTCGGCCGCGCTCTTCTGGATGCGGTTCTGGATCTTTCGATTTTCGCATCTCTGGGCAGCCGAATCGAGGCCATCCTGGAGCAGTTGAAGCCCGTAGAGCCGCAGCCGGATCTCCCGATTGAGATCCCGCACCCGCGCATGGTGGTTCCGAATCTTCAGATAGTGCCCCCAGAGGCGTTTGTTTCCAAACCCGATGGACTGAATAACCGCTTCGATATAGACCCTGAAGGATCGGTATTCGTCGCCCAGAGCCCGGAGATGGGCCCCGATGGTGGGGGGAGGTTCCAGAAGCCGGGTGAAAAAGCCGGCACACCGGTCCTTTTCGATTTTGTCAACGATCTGGAAAGGGTTCATCTGGCCAAAGGTCCGGTCGAGCTTCTCCATCTCATAGGGAATCCGCTCCCACCGGGGGGCAGTCATATGCTTCTGGAGGCTGCTCAATTCACTCTGCAGCTCTTCTGCGGCAAGGCTCAACCGGCCCAGGAGATCCTCTCCGGCCACTTCGGCCGCAGCCGCATCCACATCCTGACACCGGTCGACCAGCAGGCCCGTACAATCGGAGGCCCAGCGGGCCGCTCCCTCCACCATCTGCGGGGGAAAGGCTTTGAGAAAGGAAGGGACAACCTGGGGCCGGCTCGGGGGGGAAAGGGATTCCATCATCTCTCCTTGGCAAATGCGTCCATAACGGATTTCTTCGGATAAATCCTGCTCACTAGAGATGGAGTATAAAAAAAAATGAAAGGGAAGTCAATGGACTTATCATTTAAGGATTTCAACAGAAAGGGACAGGGAGAGCATGAAACAGAATAACCGACTTCAGGAAAAAATCCCGTTTCAGCGGCTGGACTGGCTCGCGTGGCTTCTGGACAATTCCATCCAGGTCCCCGGCACTCGCTATAAAATCGGCCTGGACGGGATCATCGGCCTTGTTCCGGGTATCGGTGACGCGGTGGGCTCTCTGCTCTCCCTCTATATTCTGACCGAAGGGGCAAAGGCACGCCTGCCCCGGCCCGTTCTCTTCCGGATGGCATGGAATATTGCCGTGGAGACGGTCATCGGCACGATCCCGGTTTTTGGAGATCTTTTTGACATGGCCTGGAAATCCAACGCCAGAAATGTGAAGCTGCTCCACGAATACAGCAGATCTTCTGAAAAGACGGTGAGCGAGAGCCGCTGGATGACCGCGTTGATAATGGTGCTGCTGGTTCTTGCACTGATCGGGCTGGGGATATTGGGCTTTGTTTTTCTCCACTGGATCTGGAACCAGATCACCGGGTAATCTCAGAAGGGATTCAAAAAAAGAGGCCGGAACCGACCCGGATCACCGGCCCGGATCACCGGCCTTCTTTCATAAAGAGATCATCCCTCTTCCTGATACCGCATCTTCCATTTGGGACATCCGTAGTAATCAAGCTGTTGCTGGGTGGTGGGGAACCGGCCGCAGAGGAAATACCGCCAGTAGAAGGTGTTGTAGGCGATACAGTTTCCATTTGCGGAATCGAGCAGGGGACAGAAGATCTTATCACAGCACCGGGAGCAGTTGTGGCAGGTATTCTCCTCATGCACCCAGTTGGAGGCCAGGCGGGTTATATTTCGATCCGGGCTCTTCAGGGGCTGGCCCGTGAGGGGAACCGAGAAGAGGAACTTATAGGAGCTGTCCTTCAGCATCTTTCCCATTACCCGATATCCCTGAAGGAGCAGTCGGGGGTAGTATTTTCCGTATCTCCAGAATGCCCAGGAATCGAAGAAGAGGCGGGAGGCGATGGGGAGGGTGAGGATGCTGAACCCTCCGAAGGTTATCAGAGAGAGTGCTATATACAGATAAAAAAGAAGCCTTGCCGCGGCCCATCGGCCCTCCTCCCGGATCAGCGTCAAAAACTGCTGCAGGCTGATCTGGTTGATTTTGTCGATGGAGAGCGCTGTTGTAATTCCGTTGTTTTTCTTCTGCCTGTTCTTTTTGTTCATCTCAGCATGTTTCACGTCGTAAACTGCCTCCTGTTTCGCTTTGAATAAATGGGTTTCTCTTTTTCGATCGGGTCTTGATCGGGTTCTGATCTGGTACTTTGTCTGCTCTTCACCCCCTTTCCCTGCATGAGGTTTAAAAAATGATGAAATCCCAGTTCCAAAAAGACCGATGCAGCATCAGCCCCTATTTTGAAGGGGCAAAGACCGCATCGAAATAAACGGTTCGGGGCCGGGGGATCATCGGCAGCCCGTTCTTTTTTGCATCATCGAGATCGGCTGCGGAATCCGGATCATACCACCAGTACCAGTAGGCGCTCCGTTCGTCTCCGTACTTGGAGAGCACCGTCTCCGGGGTTCCGAACCGGTTCCAGTAGAGCAGCCGGGTATAGTCGATATTCCAGAGCAGGACGTAAGGGGAGGCCCCATAGACGATCTTGTCGATCTTCCGGGCGATCTCGTTTCGCTTCTCCACATCGAAAATCCCCTTCTGCTCTTCGATGAGTACATCCACCTGAAGATCTTTGAAGCCGGTGATATTGTTGCCGCCCTGCCGATCAGCCTCGGCCGATGACCACATCCCCTCCGGATCTTTGAAAACTCCGGCGCTCCATGCGGCCCAGGTCATCTGGTAGTTGAATTCATCCATGTCCCTGGCCCATGCGGCCCAGTCCTTCTTGTCGATGATCAGCTCGATGCCCACATCCTTCAGATCCTCGGCATAGATGGCCAGAAACTTGTCCGATGTCGCACTGCGGGTGAGAAAACGGAAGGAGAAGCGTTGTCCCTCCTTTTCAAGATAGCCGGTCTTGGGATTGACGCCCCAGCCGGCCCCCTTCAGCAGCGCCCGTGCCTTCTCCTTGTCCATCTCGATGAGCGGGTTGGGACAGGGATGCGCATCGGAATAGAGGTCCTCGTAATAGGAGCGGTGGAGAAAGTACTGGTCATACATCAGGGTCTTGTTCATCTTTTTCCGGTCCAGCAGATAGGCCAGGGCCTTCCGCACCCGGACATCGTCAAAGGGGGGCTTCCGCATGTTCATGGCAAAGCCCTGAAATCCCACAGGCTGATGGTTGTAGATCTTCTGCTTGACGATCCAGTTGTTCAAAAACTTCTCGCCCGTGGTCTCATTGACCCAGATCCGGGAGGTGTAGATGGGATAGAGATCGATGGTTCCCTTTTTAAAGGCCTCGAAGGCATTCTCTCGCTCTGCAAAGAAGCGAAACCGAAGGGTTTCGAAATTGCCGGTTCCCTGGCTCCGCTTCCGATCCTTCATCCACCAGTCGTCCCTGCGCTTCAGATCCACATAGATCCCCTCGTTGATCTCCCCGAGCCGGTACGGGCCCGAGATCACCGGGAACTCGAAGTTGATCCGGTTGAAATCTTGGTCCGCAAAGGCTTTTTGGGGCAGGATGTGAAACCCCCCGGCCGCGCCCAGGTTTTTCCAATGAACGGTTTTGGCCGTAAATCGGATGGTGCGGTCATCGATCACTTCCGGGGGATCGAATCGCTCCATGTCGATCTTATGGGGGCCCGTCAGGTTCTTCGGATTCATGACGGCATCATAGGTCCACCGAACATCGTGCGCGGTGATGGGGCTTCCATTGCTCCATTTCGCTTCCGGGTCCAGATAGAAGGTGAAGGTCTTCTTGTCCTCCCCGATACTCCACTTCTCCGCAAGCCCCGGCTCGTACTGCAGGTTAATCGGGTTCATGGACAGAAGCGTCTCGTACATCGCGCCGAAGACCTCTGCCGACAGCACGTTGTTGTCGAGATAGTAGTTGAGGCTTTTGGGATACTGGCCCGCGAAGATGGAGAGATCTCCGCCCACTACAGCATAGGGGCTGGCCAGAGGGTTGGGTCTGTCCTTCCAGTCGGGTTTGGGAAAATGCTCCTGTGCAGCGATCCGTGTCCCGGTGAAAAGAAGCAGCAGAAGCGAAATCGAGATCCATTTAATCCTTCGGGTCATTTCAAACTCCTTTCTCCCCTTTCAGCACATCGATCATGGAGTAGACCCCGCCCTTTTCTCCGGCCCGGATCTTTCCCGCAAGAAAAGCCACCGCATCGAGGGTTCCCAGACCATAGATCTCCCGGCCATTGACATTGTGTGTAAATGAGAAGGTAACGGTCTCATCGGGAGAGGTCAGGGTGTAGGTGTGCCAGGCGTGGCCATTGAGATGCTCTTCAGGAATCCCCCAATCCTGCTGCTGCAAGTGCGGGTCCCGCTCCTTTTCGATCTCGTCTTCTTTAAAAGGCGCGCCCAGTTCGTTGAAATAGCGCACCATCGCCTTGGCCGTTCCCGAGGTGTCGGCCTTTCCCCTCTGATGGCTCTCCCTGATCGACAGTGAATAGCCCGAGAAGAGCCCCGGAAAGGTCTTTGCTGCCCACTCCATCATGGCCTGAAACCCGACGATCTGCTTGGCCATATTGGGCGCGATGACCACCGGCACATTCGAACTCTTCACCGTATCCGCAAGCATTTCCCGATCCCCGCCCGTTGTGCCCATCACAAAGGGGATGCTGTTTTCGCAGTAGAATCGGGCGTTCTCATTGACACTTGCGGGATGTGTGAAATCGACACAGATGATCTTATCCCCCCGGCCCTTCAGTTCCGAAAGAAAGGCATCCCGCCGATCCGGGGGAAAGAGGCGCACCAACACATCATCAACCCTACAGGAAGGATCGGTGATCTCAGGACCCGTCAGAGAGAGATCCACGAGATCGAAGCGGTTATCCAAAGCCGCATGACGGGTCACGGTTGCGGCCACATTTCCGGGAAGGCCGTTGACGATCATGGGAATCCGGTTCATTTTTTAAACCTCCAATGCAAAAAGCCCCTTTTCCGCAGCGGAAAAGGGGCTTTTTGAAAAATTTTCTTGGGCCATTGTCCTTTATGTCCCTTGAGTCCCTTTGGTCTTTTTGCTGTAGAAAGGGACTCAAGGCGACAAGACAGACGCGCTATTCCTGAAAAGCGTCTCCTATTCCTGGGAACTCCCTGCCTTGGCCGGAGCGCCTGCGACCAGTTCGATAATGGAAACCGGTGCCGCATCTCCGGGTCTGCACCCCTCTTTGATGATCCGGGTATATCCGCCGGCGCGGGCCCCAAATCGGTCATTGGCCTCTGCAAAGAGCTTATGCACCACATTCTTCTCCCGAACAATGGAGAGGGCCTGGCGGCGGGCATGAAGATCCCCCCGCTTGGCAAGGGTGATCAGGTGATCCACCCATCCCCTAAGAACCTTGGCCTTGGCATCCGTGGTTCGGATACGCTCATGCTTGAACAGCGACGTGACCATGTTCCGGAACATGGCCTGACGATGGCTTGTTGTCTTCCCTAATTTTTTTCCGGCTTTCCGATGTCTCATGAGACCCTACTCTCCTTCCTCTTTATCTTCCTCCGGCGCCTCGAACCCCTCGAGCTTCATGCCGAGCGAAAGCCCCATCTCGGCCAGCACTTCCTTGATCTCGTTGAGAGATTTTCTGCCGAAGTTCTTGGTCTTGAGCATCTCCGATTCGCTTTTGCTGACGAGCTGATAGATTTTGTTGATATCCGCGTTCTTCAGACAATTGGCGCTTCTGACGGAGAGTTCCAGCTCCTCGACGCTCCGGTAAAGGTTTTCGTTAAACTGAGGTTTCTCTTCCTCCTCGTCCCTCTTCTCCGGCTCGGGCTCGAGTTCCTCATCAAAATTGATGAAGATGTTCATCTGCTCCTTCAATATCTTGGCCGCATAGGCCACAGCATCCTCGGGAATCACACTGCCGTCGGTCCAGACCTCCATCGTCAGCTTGTCATAATCGGTCTGCTGCCCAACCCGGGCGTTGCCGACCACATAGTTGACCCGCTTGATGGGGGAGAAAATCGAATCGATGGGAATGGTTCCCACGGAGGCATCCGGGTCCTTGTTCGACTCGGAAAGGGTATATCCCTTGCCGGTCTTCACGGTCATGGTCATCTTCAGCTCCCCCTCGTCCGAGAGGGTCGCGATGTGCTGATCCGGATTCAGGACCTCGGCTCTTCCGTCGTCGCTGATGATATCGCCTGCCTTCACCTCTCCCTTGCCCTTGGCCTCGATGCGAACCGTTCGGGGGCCCACATCCGTCAGCTTCAGACGCACTTCCTTGAGGTTGAGGATGATCTCGGAGACATCCTCGATCACCCCGGGCAGGGTGGAAAACTCATGCATGACCGTTTCGAATTTCACCGAAACAAGGGCCGCGCCGTACAGCGAAGAAAGAATAATCCGCCGCAGCGAATTCCCGATAGTGATGCCAAAGCCCCTTTCCAGGGGCTCACAGACAAACTTTCCGTAGGAGGGTGTGCTCTCTTCAACATGAACTCTATCCGGCCGGATGATATCCTGCCAGTTCATGTACATCAGTTCATTTGAAGCCATGTATTATTACTCCAACCTCTTTTAGATGTTACTTGGAGTAGAGTTCCACGATGAGCTGCTCCTGCATGGGCATGGTCAGATCCTCGCGGACCGGGAAGGCCTTCACCGCCCCTTTCTTGTTGTCTTTCTCCAGCTCCAGCCACGGGGGAACCCCCCGCCGAACCACCGAATCTAAAGAATCGGTGATGGCCTGAATGTTTCGGCTCTTCTCCCGAACCTCGATCACATCATTGATGTTCACCAGATAGGAGGGGATGTCCACCTTCTTTCCATTGACGAGAAAATGGCCGTGCCGGACAAAGTGGCGGCCCTGGTTTCGGGAGTTGACGAATCCGAGCCGGTAGACCACATTGTCCAGGCGACGCTCCAGTTGGACCAGCAGGTTGGTGCCGGTGATCCCCTTCTGGCGGTCGGACCGCTCGAAGAAGAGATGAAACTGATTCTCCTGAAGCCCATAGATCCGCTTGACCTTCTGCTTTTCCCGAAGCTGAATGCCGTAGTCCGAGATCTTGCCCCGGCGTCTCTGTCCGTGCTGCCCCGGCGGATATCCCCGGCGGTCCACCGCACATTTGTCCGAATAGCAGCGATCTCCCTTCAAAAACAGCTTCATGTTCTCCCGCCTGCACAGGCGGCAGACCGAACCTCTATATCGTGCCAAGTCTGTCCCTCCTTAACCTTATACTCTGCGCCGCTTGGGCGGACGACATCCATTGTGGGGAATGGGGGTGACGTCTTTGATCATCTGAACATTCAAGCCGACGGCCTGCAGCGCGCGCAGGGCCGATTCCCGACCCGAACCCGGACCTTTGACATAGACCTCCACATTTCTCAATCCGTGCTCCATCGCCTTTTTCGAGGCGTCCTCGGCCGCAAGCTGGGCTGCAAAGGGTGTGCTCTTCCTCGATCCCTTGAACCCCTGAACCCCGGCGCTGGACCAGGAGAGGATATTGCCGGCCGAATCGGTGATCGTCACAATGGTATTGTTGAACGTCGACTGGATGTGGACCACTCCGCTGACGATATTTTTCTTTTCTTTCTTCTTTGTACGGGTTCTTCTCGGCATGAATGTTCCCTTATCTTATCCTTATTCAAATGTTACTTTTTCTTCGCGCCGCCCTTCTTCTTCACGGCCGCCCGCCTCGGACCCTTCCGGGTTCTTGCGTTTGTGCTGGTCCGCTGACCGTGTACCGGAAGCGATCGCCGGTGCCGCAGGCCGCGGTAGCATCCCAAATCCATCAACCGTTTGATGTTCATGGAGATCTCGGTTCGGAGTTCTCCCTCTACCTTGTACTCGCCGTCGATGATCTTCCGGATCTGGTTGATATCCTCGCCTGAAAGGTCATCTGTCTTTATGGACGGATCGATCCCGATTTGGTTGAGGATCTCCGAAGAAGTGCTCCGGCCGATCCCGTAGATATAGGTCAGTCCGATATCGATCCGTTTCTGTCTGGGTAAATCGACGCCCGCAATTCGTGCCAAAGCTCCCCTCCTATCCCTGCCGCTGCTTGTGTCGTTTGTTTTTACAGATGACCCTCACCACCCCGCGTCTTTTGATCACCTTGCAACCGCTGCACATTTTCCGTACGGATGCTCTGACTTTCATATCTTTGCTCCTTGTAAAGGAAATCTTGTGTTTGCTATTTTTCCCGATAGACGATTCTGCCGCGGGAGAGGTCATATGGAGACAGCTCGACCGTCACGGTGTCGCCGGGCAGGATCTTGATGAAATGCATGCGCATCTTTCCGGAAATGTGCGCCAGAATCTGATGCTTGTTCTCCAGTTCAACCCGAAACATCGCGTTGGGCAGGGTCTCCACAACAGACCCCTGCACCCGGATCGGCTCCTCTTTTGCCATATTTCTCTCTTCCCCCTGTTCTATAGAATGTCAATGAAATGGTAAGTGTCAATGATGCGTTTTTTGTCTTTTGACATTCAGCATCTTCGGCTATCGCCTGGCCCGGATCGCGCCGCCCTTCTTCAGAAATCCTTCATAGTGGCGGGTCAACATGTGGGACTCGATCTGAGAGACGGTGTCAATGGCCACACCCACTACGATCAGCAATGCAGTTCCCCCGAAATAGAAGGGGACATTGAACCGGGCGATCAGAATCGAAGGCAGCACACAGACCGCAGATACATATATCGCGCCGCCCAGCGTGATCCGGGTCAGCACCCGGTCGATATAATCGGCCGTTCTTTTCCCGGGACGGATGCCTGGAATATATCCACCGTGTTTCTTCATGTTCTCCGCCACATCCACAGGATTGAAGGTGACTGCGGTGTAGAAATAGCAGAAGAAGAAGATGAATGCGACAAAGAGCAGCTCATAGAGAACATTTCCCGGAAGCATTGCTCCTGCAACACTCTGCATCCAGGGAACATCGATGAAGCTGGCAAGGGTCGCGGGAAACATGATGATGGATGAGGCAAAGATGGGCGGAATCACACCGGACATGTTGATCTTCAGGGGCAGATGCGTGCTCTGGCCCCCGTACATCCGGCGGCCCACAACCCGCTTGGCATACTGCACCGGAATCCGGCGCTGACCCTGCTCCACAAAGACGATGAATCCGATCACGGCCACCATCAACACCAGCAGCAGCAGAACGATGAAGATCCCCATCTCTCCGGTGGAGAGAAGCTGGAAGGTATTGCCGATGGCGCTGGGCATCTGCGCGACAATACCGGCAAAAATGATCAGGGATATGCCATTGCCGATCCCCCGTTCCGTGATCTGCTCCCCGAGCCACATGATGAATGCGGTTCCGGCCGTCAGGGTCAGCACTGTCATCAGCCGGAATCCCCAGCCCGGGTCAACCACGATCGGGGCTCCCCCCGGAGAGGTCATGCTCTCCAGACCAAAGCTGATGCCAAAGCCCTGAATGATGCTCAAGACCACGGTTCCGTAGCGGGTATACTGGGTGATCTTCTTGCGCCCCTCCTGGCCCTCTTTTGAGAGACGCTCCAGATGCGGGATCACCACCGTCAGCAGTTGCAGGATGATCGATGCGCTGATGTAGGGCATGATCCCCAGAGAGAAGACCGACAGCCGTTCCAGTGCCCCCCCGGCAAACATGTTGAAGATGTCCAGAATCGTTCCCTGTGCCCTCCCGAAAAATGAGGAGAGGGCCGCGGCATCGATACCTGGCGTCGGGACAAAAACACCGATGCGATAGATGGCCAGCAGTGCAAGGGTGTAGAAGATCCGCTTTTTAAGTTCCGGGATCTTGAAGATGTTTTGGAAGCCGGCACCGACCATAATTACTCCTCACCCGCTGATGCCGAAGCCTCCACTCTTCCCCCGGCCGCCTCGATCTTCTCCTTTGCGGAACGGCTGACCCGGATCTGTCCGTCAACCGTCACGGCATAGGAGATCTCGCCTTCCCCCAAAATTTTGACACCGTCACAGCTGCCCTTGACCAGGCCGGCCGCACGGAGCCCGGCCTCATCGACCGTATCCTCCGGAGAGAACCGCCCAAGATCGCGCAGATTGACCACCGCGATCTCTTTTTTGAATATGTTGGTAAACCCCCGCTTGGGCAGGCGGCGGTGGATCGGCATCTGGCCGCCCTCGAATCCGGGACGGACCGTGCCGCCCGAACGGCTTTTGTATCCTTTGTTTCCTCTGCCGGCGGTCTTGCCCCATCCCGATGCCACGCCGCGGCCGACCCGCTTCTTCGCGCGGTTGGAATCGGCCCCGGGTCTCAGTTCGTGCAGCCTCATTGCGAAACCTCTTCTGCTTTGACAAGGTGAGTCACCTTGTTGATCATTCCACGGATGGCCGGTGTGTCTTTGAGTTCCACAGTGCGATTGAGCTTTGTCAGCCCCATGCCCCGCAGAATCTTCCGATGTTTCTCGGGCCGTCCGATCATGCTCTTTACAAGCGTTACTTTCAGCATCGATCGCTCCTTTTTATCCGATGGCTACGGCGTTTCGACTGCGGTTACAGTTCGGCCGCGACCTTCCCCCGCCGGGCTGCGACATCCTCTCGGCTCTGCAGCATGGTAAGGCCTTCCATTGTCGCTTTGATCACATTGTGCGGGTTGTTGGTTCCGATGCATTTGGTGAGAATATTCTGCACCCCGGCCACTTCGAGAACCGCGCGAACCGCGCCCCCTGCGATCACGCCGGTTCCCTCGGATGCGGGTTTCAAAAGGACCCGCCCCGCGCCGAACCTGCCGATCACTTCAAAGGGGATGGTTCCCTCAATCAGCGGCACTGAAACCATAGACCGTTTGGCCTTTTCAACGCCTTTGCGGATCGCCTCGGGTACTTCCCCGGCCTTTCCGAGGCCGTATCCGACGCTCCCCTGGCCGTCGCCGACCACCACTAGCGCGCTGAAGCTGAACCGGCGTCCGCCTTTGACGACCTTGGCCACCCGGCTGATATGAACGACCTTATCGATAAACTGGTCATCTGAATCCTGTCTGAACAAGGGCCTGCCTCCTTCACTCATCTTTTTCGATTGGGTCTGTCGCCTGACTTAAAAATCGAGGCCGGCCTCGCGTGCGCCGTCGGAGAGGGCCTTCACCCGGCCATGATACCGGAACCCGTTCCGGTCGAAAACCACCTGCTTGACGCCCTTGTCGGCAAGCCGTTTTCCCACCAACTGACCCACGAAAGCAGCCTTCGCCACTTTGTTTTCAAAATCGGCATGCCCCTTCACTTCCTCATCGAGGCTCGATGCCGATGCCATTGTCTGTCCGCGGGTGTCATCGATCACCTGCGCGTAGATATGTCTTGCGCTGCGAAACACAGAAAGTCTTGGCCGTTGTTCTGTTCCAAGCATATTCTTGCGAATTCTCTGTTTCCGTTTCAGCCGCGCCGCTTTTTTCTGATCTGTCGAGCCCATTTGTCAACAATCCTTACCCATTCCGGCGGTTCCCACCCGGAAGTTGCTATTTGGTTCCAGTTTTTCCGGCCTTGCGCTGAACATATTCCTCGCTGTATTTCACCCCTTTTCCCTTGTAGGGCTCCGGGGGCCTGAGGCTGCGGATTGTGGCCGCGGTATGCCCCAACAGCTCCTTGTCGATTCCGGAAAGTCGGACCACATTGTTCTTTTCCACAGTGGCTGAAAGGCCGGCGGGAATCTTATACTGGATCGGATGTGAATAGCCGAGATTCAGGGTGAGAGTATCCCCGCTAGTCTCGGCCCGATAGCCGATGCCGTTGATCTCCAGGGTCCGCTCGAATCCTTTGCTCACCCCCACGACCATGTTGGAGACCAGGCTGCGGGTAAGCCCCTGCAGCGCATGGCTCTTCCGGTCATCCTTTTCCATGGTCACCCGGATCTCGTTGTCATCGATATCGAGATCGACCATCGGGTGAATACTCCTGGAGAGTTTTCCCCTCTCCCCCTCAACCGTAATAAACCGGTCCGAATAGGTGATCCTGGTCTTCTCCGGAATCGGAATCGGTTTTTTTCCAACTCGAGACATATTTCCTCCTTACCAGATCTTGCAGAGGATCTCGCCCCCGACATTTTCGGCCTTGGCCTGCCGGTCGGTCATGAGCCCCTTTGAGGTGGAAAGTATGGCGATACCGGTCCCATTGTAGACAGGTTTGATATCATTGGCTTTGACATAGACCCGACGGCTCGGTTTGCTCACCCGCTCGATCTTGTAGATCGTGCTGGTCGGGCCCTGATATTTGAGATAGACCCGCAGGATGCCCTGCTTGCCGTCCCGGACGAACTTGTAGTTCCGAATATACCCTTCGCTCTTCAGGACCTTTGCCATCTCGATCTTGATGTTGGCACCGGGGATGTCCACGCTGTTGAACTTGGCCTTTCCCCCGTTTCGGATCCGGGTAAGCATATCCGCGATGGGATCACTTAACATCCTTCTCTTCTCCTTTCATACGACTGATACCTACCAACTTGACTTGATGACGCCCGGAAGCTTGCCCTCAGAGGCCATATTTCGAAAACAGATCCGGCAGATGCCGAATTTCCGCAAAAAGGCTCTTGCCCGGCCGCAGATGGGACACCGGTTATAGGTCCGGACCTTGAATTTGGGCTTTCTTCTGGCCTTGTTCATTAGCGCTTTTTTTGCCAAACTTGTGCCTCCTTTAGTTCCTGAACGGCATGCCCATCAGTTTCAACAGGGTCTTTCCCTCTTCGTCGGTGGGCGCTGTGGTGACAATGGAGATGTTCATCCCCTTGATCCGGTCGATCTTGTCGTAGTCCACCTCGGGAAAGATGATCTGCTCCTTTATACCCAGAGAGTAGTTTCCATGGCCGTCGAAGGCTTTGCCGGAAATCCCGCGAAAGTCCCGTACCCGGGGCAGGGCCACATTGACGAGCTTGTTGAAGAAATCATACATCCGGATATGGCGCAGGGTCACCATACAGCCGATGGGCATGCCGGCCCGCAGCTTGAAGGCTGCGATGGATCGTTTGGCCCGCGTGATCACCGGCTGCTGCCCCGCGATCAGCTTCAGCTCTTCCGATGCCGTATCCAGCAGCTTGATATTCTGAATCGCCTCCCCGAGTCCCATGTTCAGTACGATCTTATCGAGCCGGGGAACCTGCATCTTATTTTTATAGGTGAAGGTCTCCTCAAGCTGAGGGACGACCGTCTCCTCGTAATACTTTTTCAACTGTGACATATTCTTCCTCCGACATACGCGGCCAAATCCGGTCTCATGTGTTTACCCGCCGATGATCTCATTGCAGTTGCGGCATGCCCGCACCTTTGTTCCGTCCTCGAGGTGCTGCATCTTGATCCGAACCGGCTTGACGCATTTGTCGCACATCACCTGCACGTTGGAGACATGGATGGGAGCCTCGTTTTCGACGATGCCGCCCTGCTTCATCTGGGCATTGGGCCGCATGTGGCGCTTGACGATATTGACCTTCTCCACCAACACCCGATCGTCCTTGGCAATGACCTTCAAGACCTTTCCGATCTTTCCCCGATCCTTGCCGGCGATCACCTTCACCTTGTCATCTTTTTTTATATGCATCTTCATCTTCGGCATGTCTCATCTCCTTGTTGCTTTGATTACAGCACTTCCGGCGCGAGGGAGATGATCTTCATGAACCGTTTGGCCCTCAGTTCTCTGGCCACGGGCCCGAAGATTCGGGTACCGATGGGCTCCCTGTTCTGGTTGATCAGCACCGCGGAGTTATCATCGAA
This sequence comes from Desulfobacteraceae bacterium, assembly GCA_011390345.1. Classification (GTDB taxonomy): domain Bacteria; phylum Desulfobacterota; class Desulfobacteria; order Desulfobacterales; family JAABSP01; genus JAABSP01. The sequence goes on along the minus strand of JAABSP010000013.1, from coordinate 5,448 downwards.
GCGGATGTAGGAACCGTCCGGACGGCGCAGCTCCTTTTTGGTCCGAACCACTACCGCCTTCAGTACATCCCCCTTTTTGACCTTCGCGTTGGGGATCGCCTCCTTGACGCTGACAACGATGATATCCCCGATCCGGGCATATCGCCTTCGCGAGCCGCCGAGCACCTTGATGCAATACAACACTTTGGCCCCAGAGTTGTCGGCCACCGTCAATCTCGATTCTGCCTGAATCATCTTAGCACCCCTGTCCTATACCGCCCGTTCGACGATATTGCTCACCCGCCAGCGTTTGGTTTTGCTCAACGGTCTCGATTCGGTGATCAGTACCTTATCCCCCGCCCGGCACTCGTTCTTCTCGTCGTGGGCTGCGAACTTGGCCCGCCGGCGCAAGTATTTGTGATAGTACTTGTGCTTCACCAGGCGCTCGACGAGGACGACGACGGTCTTGTCCATCTTGTCGCTGACCACGGTCCCCATCACCTGTCTTCTCATACCTCGCTCATTCATAGCTTATCCCGTTTGCGATCTACTGGGTTAACCGACCGCGATCTCCTGCTCTTTAACGATTGTCTTTATCTGAGCGATTTCGCGCCGGGTCTGCTTCATCTTCTGCGGATTCTCGAGCTGTCCGATGCCGTGTTGAAAGCGGAGATTGAACAGCGTCTCCTGAAGCTCGACGAGCTTGGCCTGCTGCTCCTCCGGGCTCATCTCTCTGATCTCACTGGCCTTCATAGGACTTCACTCCTCTCCACGAACCGGGTCTTCACCGGCAGTTTATGCGCGGCCCGGCGAAAGGCCTCCCGGGCAAGCTCCCGGGGCACGCCCTCCATCTCATAGAGCATGCGGCCGGGCTTTATGACGGCCACCCATCCTTCGGGTGAGCCTTTCCCCTTACCCATCCGGACTTCGGCCGGCTTCTTGGTAAAGGGCTTGTCAGGGAATATGCGAATCCACATCTTTCCGCCGCGCTTGACATGGCGGGTCATGGCGATACGGGCGGCCTCGATCTGTTTGGCACTGATCCAGCCGCACTCTGTGGCCTGCAGACCATATTCGCCAAAGGAGAGGCTCGACCCGCGATGGGCCTTCCCCCGCATTTTCCCCTTCTGCACCTTTCTGAATTTGACCTTCTTGGGGCTTAACATCTTTTATCTGTCTCCTGAAATCCGCAGAAAAGTAGACCGTTACTGCGCCTGCAGCATGGTACCTTCCAGCGAATCTTTCTTTAAGATCTCGCCTTTGAAGATAAAGACCTTAACCCCTACGGTTCCGTAGGTGGTCTTTGCTTGGGTAAAACCGTAGTCGATATCGGCTCTCAAGGTATGCAGGGGAACTCTCCCCTCCCGGTACCATTCGGTTCTGGCCATCTCCGCACCGCCCAGACGTCCCGAGCAGATGATCTTGACCCCCTTTGCACCGAAGCGCATGGCAGAGGAGACCCCCCGCTTCATGGCGCGGCGAAAGGCCACCCGGCGCACGATCTGAAGGGCCACGTTCTCGGCCATCAGTTGCGCATCGATCTCGGGCTTGCGCACCTCCTGAATATCGATGAGCACCTCCTGGGTGATCATCTTCTCCAGCTCCTTTTTCAACTGCTCGATCTCGGAACCCTTCTTGCCGATCACAATTCCCGGCCTGGCTGTGTAGATTCTGAGGCGGACCCGCTTGGACGAGCGCTCGATCTCGATCCTGGAGATACCGGCGTGGAATAGCTTGTTTTTAATATATTCCCGGATTTTATGATCTTCCAGGATGTAGTCCGAATATCGCTTTCGGTCTGCATACCACCGCGACTCCCAGGTCTTGACGATACCGAGTCTCAATCCGATTGGATTTACTTTCTGGCCCAACCTTAATCCCTCCTTCGCAATTATTTAGACAGAATCTTCAGTCAAAATGACCGTGATATGGGATGTTCGCTTTAAGATTCGCGTGCCCCGGCCCCGGGCTCTGGCCCGGAAGCGCTTCAGTGTAGGTCCTTGGTCCGCGAAGATGTTTCGAATCACCAGCGAATCCACATCGACCCCCGGGTACTGATCCGCATTGGCCAGTGCCGAGCGGATCAACTTCTCCAGGATTCCGGCCGCCTTCTGCGGCATGAATTTCAGCTTGTTGAGCCCGTCCTCCACCTGCTCGCCCTTGACCGTATCGATCACGGTTCGAACCTTCTGGGGAGACATCCGGGCATATCGCAATACGGCTCTGAACTCCATCAGCCCTTCCCTTATCACTTCTTCAGTTTCGATTTTTTGTCGCCCGCGTGCCCGTAGAAGGTACGCGTCGGCGAGAACTCCCCGAGCTTGTGGCCCACCATGTTCTCGGTCACGAAGACCGGAATGAACTTCTTGCCATTATGCACGGCAAGGGTGATCCCTACCATCTCCGGGAGAATGGTGGACCGCCGGGACCAGGTCTTGATGACCCGGTTACTGCGGCTCTCCTGCGCGGCCTCCACCTTATTGACCAGTTTCGGCTCCACATAGGGACCCTTTTTCAACGAGCGTGGCATAAAGTCTCCTCTACTTCTTGGTCCGCTTCCGCACGATATAGCGGTTGCTTCGCTTGTTTTTACGAGTGACGTATCCCTTGGTGGGTTTGCCCCACGGAGAACAGGGATGGCGCCCGCCCGAGGAACGCCCCTCGCCGCCGCCCATGGGATGATCCACCGGGTTCATGGCCACGCCCCGTACATGGGGCCTTTTGCCCAGCCACCGCTTCCGGCCGGCCTTGCCCAAAGAGATGTTCTCGTGCTCCACGTTGCCCACCTGACCGATGGTCGCGCTGCAGGCCAGCAGCACCATCCGGACTTCGCTGGAGGGGAGCTTGACCTGAGCATATCGGTCCTCTTTGGCCATAAGCTGGGCGTATGCCCCCGCACTTCGCACGATCTGGCCGCCCTTTCCCAGGCGCAGCTCGATGTTGTGGATGTGGGTTCCCAGTGGAATGTTGGCCAGGGGCAGCGCATTGCCGGGTTTGATGTCCGCGTCAGGTCCCGACATGACCGTGTCGCCAACCTTGAGGTTGACCGGGGCCAGAATATAGCGCTTCTCGCCGTCCACATAATGGAGGAGCGCGATGCGGGCGCTGCGGTTTGGATCGTATTCGATGGCCGCAACCTTTGCCGGGATGTCGGTCTTGTCCCGTTTGAAGTCGATGATCCGGTAGTGGCGCTTGTGTCCGCCGCCCCGGAACCGACAGGTGGTCCGGCCATTTACATTCCGCCCCCCGGATTTCCGGTTGGGCGCCAGCAGAGACTTTTCCGGCGCCTTCCTGGTGAGTGCGCCGAAATCTGAAAACTCTTGAAATCTGCGGCCCGCAGAGGTGGGCTTTGTCTTTTTTATCGCCATAATTTACTCCCTTAGCTTTCGCTTATGCCCCTTCGAATGCCTGGATTCGTTCGCCGGGCATCAGGGTGACGATCGCCTTTTTCCAGTCTTTGCGTTTGCCCTCAATCCGGCCCCGGCGCTTGACTTTGCCCTTCATCTGGATCGTTCGGACCTGCTTCACCTTTACATTGAAGATCTGCTCTACGGCCCGCCGGACCTCTACGCGGTTGCTCTTCCGGTCCACCTCAAAAGTGTACTGGCCGGCAAGTTCCCGCTGGGCGGTCGTCTTCTCCGTCTCCAATGGCCGTTTGATGATATCGTACCGAATCATTTTTGAAGCCTCCCTTCGATCTGCTGAATGCTGGGCTCGATCAGAACGAGATGCTCATATTTGAGAATGTCGTAGACATTCAGCCCGTCGGTTCGCAGCACCTTGGTGCCGGGAAGGTTTCTTGAGGAGAGTTCCAGCACCTCGTCCTTTCCATCGGTAATGATCAGCACATTCTTTTTACCCAGAGCTTCGAGCACTGCGGCAAATGCCTTGGTCCTGATCCTCTCCAGCCCGAATCCATCCACCACAGTGAGCTTTTCCGACTGATATCGGCTGCTCAAAGCCATCTTGAGCGCAAGCTTCCGCACCTTCTTGGGGATTCTCTTTTCATAGGATCGGTTATCCGGGCCAAAGACCACGCCGCCGCCCCGAAGCAGCGGAGATTTGATATCGCCGCGCCGGGCCCGACCGGTTCCCTTCTGACGAAAGAGCTTTCGGGTGCTGCCCTTGATATCACTCCGGTGTTTGACCGCAGCGGTCCCCGAACGACGCCGGGCCAACTGCATATTCACCACCTGGTGCAGTACTTCGGGCTTGACCGACACATTGAAGACCCCGTCAGGAAGGTCTGTCTGGGAGACCGTCTCCCCCTTACTGTTCACAACATCTATAACAGCCATAACAATATCCGTTTAGTTTTCTACTTTTTGGAGGATTTCTTCAGATTGCGGACGAGGATCAATCCGGACTTTGCACCCGGCACCGCGCCTTTGACAAAAAGGAGATTCTCTTCGGGGCGGATATCGATGATCTCGAGATTTTTGATCGTTTTGCGGGCATCGCCGTATTGTCCCGGCATCTTCTTCCCTTTGATCACCTTGGATGGCCATGCACTGCATCCGATGGAGCCCGGAACCCGGTGGCTCTTGCTGCCGTGGGTGGCGCGGCCCCCGTGAAATCCGTGGCGCTTGATGACGCCTGAAAAGCCCCGGCCCTTGGTCGTTCCGGTGATATCAACCTTATCTCCCACCTCGAAAAGCCCTGTGGTGATCTCCTGTCCGAGGGTATATTCGGCCGGATCATCCACGGCAAACTCCCGGAGATGGGCGAAAAGCTTCTCGCCGCTCTTTGCCATGTGACCTTTGAGGGGTTTGTTGACCCGCTTGGCCCGCTTATCATCGAATCCGAGCTGCAGCGCGGGGTAGCCGTCGGTGGCTTCGGTCTTGATCTGCGTCACCACACAGGGTCCGGCCTGGAGCACCGTCACCGGTACATACCGGCCATCGGGCGTATAGACCCCTGTCATGCCAATTTTTTTTGCAATAATTCCTTTGCTCATGACCTTCTCCTTAGAGTTTGATCTCCACGTCCACTCCCGGAGAGAGATCCAGCTTCATGAGCGCATCCACGGTCTGCTGGGTCGGCTCCAGAATATCGAGAAGGCGCTTGTGGGTCCGCATCTCGAACTGCTCTCTCGACTTCTTATCGATATGGGGAGACCGCAGTACAGTATATTTATTGATTCTCGTCGGCAGGGGAATGGGCCCCACTACCTTTGCGCCGGTCTTGTTGGCCGTATCCACGATATCGGTCGCGGACTGATCCAACAATTTGTGATCGTACGCCTTGAGCCGGATTCTGATCTTCGTGTTCATCTATCCTTACCTCATTCCCCTATTCGATGATCTCGCTGACCACACCCGCGCCCACGGTCCGTCCGCCCTCACGCACCGCAAAGCGAAGCTCTTTTTCCATCGCGATGGGGGTAATCAGTTCGGCCGAAATGGTCACGTTGTCACCGGGCATCACCATCTCCACACCCTCGGGCAGGAACAGGTTGCCGGTCACGTC
>JAABSP010000063.1 GCA_011390345.1 Desulfobacteraceae bacterium | reverse complement strand
TATGTTTTAGACGCCCAACGGGCTCAGTTTGCCCTGGAAGACCGGCTGGCGACGAGCAACGCGCAAGTCGCGGCCAACCTGATCCGGCTTTACAAGGCCCTGGGCGGCGGCTGGGACCCGGCCCCGCCCGAGCCCGGCAACCCCGCCCCCAAAGGAGGATGACCCATGAGTTCAGACCATCTTAGAGAATGCGCGCCCGTCGATCTTTCCGACGAAGACGTTATGGCCGCGATGAAGGCCATGATGGGCTATATCGACATCACCCCGGGCGACTTCAGGGAGGTTTACCAGGTGGCCTACGCCCTGGCCCGGAAGCGGATGATGACCGCCCTGAAAGCCGCAGACGTCATGACGACGCGGGTTCATGCCATCAACGCGGACGCCGACCTGATTGCCACCGCGGAGTTGCTGGCCCAACACGGCATCTCCGGCGCCCCGGTCACCGATGGGGACGGCCGGATCATCGGCGTGGTTTCTGAAAAGGACTTTCTTCGCGGAATGGGCGCGGACCAGAGCGGGTCCTTCATGCAGGTTATCGCCCATTGTTTTAAAAACAAGGGGTGCGTGGCCGCGCCTATGACCGGCCGCACGGCCGGCGACATCATGACGGCCCCGGCCATTACCGCGGCGGCCGACATTTCCATCGGCGACGTTTCAGCCCTGTTGATAGAAAAGACCATTAACCGACCATTAACCGGCTCCCCATCGCGGATGCAGACGGCAAGCCCGTCGGCATCGTGACCCGCTCGGACCTTGTCAATGCGTTTTGCATGTTGGGATAAACAGGAGATCCGCAATCGGTGCATCCGGATGGAAAAATTCATGAATTTGTATGCTAAAAAGAGACAACTATTATGGTTTTATGAGAAACAAATACATCTCCCACGCCAGAATCTCATTCCAATTGGGGTAATTCATCGAATTTATTTAAAAAGCAAAAAGATTGATCCTATGGCATAATTCTGGCATATAATAAATACAGCGACTCGGTTTTGGTCATTCCATACCTTCTAATGGCTACAAAAAAACTTATCGGCCTTATCAACAATCTTAGAAGTACCCCCCCCTCATCTTTAGTATCAAACCGCTGAGAAACCCTTACCAGAACCGAGTCGCTTCTCTTTTCAAATAGAGGCTTACTTTGCCAGACAATCGGGTCCAACGGCTGCGATCTTTTCGGGAGCCCCCAGCAGATAGATCACATCATCGGCAAGCAGATTCGTATCCCCCTGAGGGTTGGGCCGGGTCTTTCCGCCTCTGCGGACCGCGATGGCCGTCACCCCATATCTCTGGCGCAGGCCGATCTCGGCAAGGCTCTTCCCATCCATTTCCGATCCCGCGCAAATTCGAAATGTCCGGATATCCACATCCGGCAGGGGAAGCAGGGTGCTTTCACCTGGGGGGAGGGGCTCCGGTGAAATGCTTCTCAACATCTCATAGCCGGACGCGCGGATCTGATCCACCATCCGCCCGATCTCGTCGGCCGGGATCAGATACTCCCGCAATACCCGCACAAAGATCTCCACCGATGTCTCAAACTCCTCGGGGATCACCTCGTTGGCCCCAAGCTCCACAAGGGGCGCCATCTCGTTGACGAACCGGGTCCGGGCGATGATGTGGATGCCCGGATTGAGGCGGCGCAGGGTCTCCACAATGTTTCTCACCGCGGCCGCGTCATTGATGGCCACCACCGCCACCCGGGCCTGGGAGACATGGAGATGCTCCAGCACAGGATCATGGACCGCATCTCCGAAGTAGATCGGCTCCCCTTTTTTCCGCTCCTTTTTCACGGTCTCCGGATTCATCTCTGTGATAACATAGGGAATCCCCGCCTTTTTTGCGGCCTGGGAGAGATTTCTGCCGTTGAGCCCGAAGCCGATGATCATCAGATGGTTGTGAAGAGGCTTCTCCCCATCCGGTGCAAAATCCTTTGTCTGCCCGGTCAGGAGCCGCTGAGGCAGGGGAAGCCGCATGAAGAGATCGGCCATCCGGGGGGCCCCGGCCATCAGAAAGGGAGACGCGGCCATCGAGATCACCGCGATGGAGAGAAAGAGGGGGTATTCATCGGCCAGAAGGCCATACTCCAGACCGGTTTTGGATAGGACAAAGGAGAACTCTCCCACCTGACACAGGGTAAGCCCCGCGATGACCGCGGTCCGGATCGGCAGCCCCAGCACCAGGGTCACGCCGCAGATGATGAGGCCCTTGAGCCCCATTATGATCAGAGTCCAGGCAAAGATCGTTCCGGGGTCGGCCAGCAGGACGCGGATGTCGAGGAGCATCCCGATGGAGACGAAAAAGAAGCTGGTGAAGACGTCCCGGAAGGGAAGGATGTTGCTGATGGCCTGATGACTGTACTCCGACTCGGAGATGATGAGCCCGGCCATAAAGGCCCCCAGCGCAAGGGAGAGCCCCGCGCCTGCGGTGAGCCAGGCCGCGGCAAAGCAGATGGTCACCACACAGAGGAGAAACAGCTCCCGGCTCCGGGTTCTGGCCACCTGGTATAGAAGCTGGGGAACGATCCAGCGCGCGGAGACGATCACCAGCAGAATGATCCCAATCCCCTTGGCCAGCAGAATCAGCAGAAATGTGCCCGCATTCTCGGTAGCCCCGGCCAGCAGCGGGACGAGCAGCATCATCGGCACGATGACGATGTCTTGAAAGATCAGAATTCCGAGCGCGGTCTTTCCGTGGGGGGTGTCGATCTGGGCCTTCTCCTGCAGCAGCCGCAGCACGATTGCCGTACTGCTCAGGCTGATGAGAAAGCCCATGAGCATCGCCTCCCCGAAGCCGAAGCCGATCCACCGCATCATCCCGAATATGGCCCCGATGGTCAGCAGCACCTGGAGGGAACCCCCCAGAAGAACCGATTTTTTGATGATGAGCAGGTTTTTCAAAGAGAACTCGATGCCGATGGTGAAGAGCAGCAGCACCACCCCGACCTCGGCCATCACCTCCACCTCGTGAACCCCGTGGACCAGCCCGAACCCGTAGGGGCCCGCCAGAACCCCGGTGATCAGATATCCGACAATGGCCGGAATCCTGATCCGATGGCAGATAAAAAGAACCCCTACCGAGAGGGAGAAGATGATAAGGACATCATTCAGGGTCTGCATGGTCTCCTCCTTGAAAAAGGATTATTCATTAGACATTGGATACAAAAGAGTTGGGCAGCGCTTTATGGAATCCAGAGAATATCTTCGAGGCCGTGGATGCGATTGCAGTGGCGCGCGAGCACGAAGAGATAATCGGAGAGGCGATTGAGATAGATCAGGATGTTTTTGTAGGAGGGGGCTGCTTGGGCCGGCAGACTCTGTGTCAGCCCCACCAGCCGGCGTTCGGCCCTGCGGCAGACGGTTCGGGAGAGATGGGCTGCGGCCGCGGAAGAATGGCCCCCCGGAAGAATGAAATGCCTTAAAGGAGAAAGATCGGCTTCCATCCGATCGATAGCCCTTTCCAGCGCCTCTGCGGGGGTAACGGAGAACTCGGGCAGCGATTCCGAAGCCGTTGAACCGGGAACCACAGAGAGCCACGCCCCTGCCGTCATCAGATGCTTCTGAATCTCTGTCAGCTCCTGTTCGGCTGCGGCATCTTCCCTTTCAAAGGCCGCAGGAATCATTCCGATGGCCGAATTGAGTTCGTCCAGATCTCCGTATGCCTCTACCTGCGGGCTGTTTTTCAGGACCCGTTCTCCGGAAAAGAGGCTTGTCTTTCCCTTGTCGCCGCCCCGGGTGTAGATCTTCATCATTGCTACTGATTATTTTCCGATGCGGAAGGGTTCGTAATCGCCGGGCCAATACCGCTGGTCATAAGGGGTATCCATCAGCCCCTGCAGTTTGGCCCGATCCATATAGTTGAGTACCAGATCCATGAATTCCGGCCCCCGTACGCATCCCAGTGCCCCGCCGGCCGTATCCACTTCATTGAATTGCTCCACACGATCCCGGCGGATGCCGGGGCCGCAGAAGATCAGGGGAACCGGCTCGCCCGAGTGAACCAGAGGGCCCTTGCTGGGGGTGGAATGGTCTGCGGTCACGGCAATCACCACATCGGGCGATTCCAGCAGCGGTTCGATCGCTCGGCCGATACCCGCGTCCAGCTCTTCGATCACACGGATTTTGGCCTCGGGATCTTTGGTGTGTGCGGCCTGATCGGGCCTTTCCGAGTGGACATGGATGAAATCGTACCGGCCGAGAAAATCAACGGCCTTCTCCAGCCGGGCCGCGATATCCTCTCCGCAATTGTCGGTATCCTTCACCTTGTGGAAATCGAGCCCCAGATAGGAGCAGATCCCCCGGTAGATGATGCCCGATGCAATGGAGATCCCGGAAAAGCCGTACCGCTCCCGGAAAAAGGGTACAGATCTGAGCTGGCCGGCCCGCTGGGTCACAATGCCGTTGATGGGCTCCAGCCCTTTTTCAATTCGCTCCCGGTTGAGGGGATGCTTTCCCAGGCGCTCATAGGCCCACACCAGATAGCTTTTCAACGCGGCCGCGGTATCTGCTGCCGGGGACTCAGGGGGCTCTTTGTGCCAGGGCTTGACCGCGCTCAACCGGTGGTTCAGCAGAATCGGGTCCGTATCCGTGATCCGGGGGGAGACATTGCCCCGTAGGATCAGAATGCCGTAAGGGCCTTTGGTTCGATAGAAGCGGATGCGGATTCCCCGGTATTCATAGTCGCCGACAGATGCAGACAGGGGATTGAGACGCTCATCCTCTTCCGTGACCTTCTCATCCGAGAGGCGAAGACAGCCATCTGCATCCGTAAAGAGTTTTGCGAAGCGGGCAAGAACCGCCACATCCTCGGTCCGGATGGGAAGGCCTGCCCCTAATGCCTCCAGAGCCCCTCTTCCCGGGAACTCCTTCATGGAATATCCGAAGAGCGCGAAATGAGCCATCTCACTGGGAAGGGCCTGCCCCATTCGGGTCGGATGGAATAGACCCGATGCGCCGTTTTGAGTCAATCTGTCGAGCACAGGGGTATGTGCGGCCTGCAGCGGAGTACGGTTTCCCAAAGCGGTATAGGAGCGGTCTCCGAGACCGTCGAGGAGAATGAGTACGCATTTTTTCTTCTTGTGGATACTGAACATCGATCCTGTCTATGTAGCCTCTCTTGTTAAAAAAGTCCATGCAATTCAATCTATATAGATATACCACAATTTCTTTATGCAGTAAACTTGAGAAATAGGTACAAAGAGATATTGGCAATTCCCCTGCCTTTATGGTAAAAAAGCATAAAACGCCCACAGAAAAGGAGGAGGAGAGCCATGAGGGGCAGAAGGGAAAGTGTATGGTTGGTGGTGGTCTCGATTCTGATCGGTTTTGGGATCGGTTTCGGGCAGAAAATGGTCTTGGCGGCACAGGAGCCCTGTCATTTCGAGCGGAGAACAACGGTTTCCGGGAACGTCTATGAAGAGCCCTCTGCGGATGCGGCAGTCGAGACAAGGCTTGAGGCCGGCACGAAACTGACGCTGGTGCGGGGCAGTTTCGGGTGGTATATTGCAATTCTGCCGGACAGTCGGCTCGGCTGGGTCTATAAGGATCTCTTCCTGTCCCGAGCGGCTGAAGAGGCCGAAAGCCCGGTTTCCGGCCGCGCTGCGCCTCAATCCGAAGATTTCGAGCCACCCGGGAAGGAGCCGGAGTCTCAACCGGCATCTGAGCCGGAGTCCCCGCAAGAATCCCTTGCCCAAATGGCTCAAAAGAATCCGGAAATGGTGATCTTGAAAGTCGATTCCGGCAGGGTGCGGGAGTCTCCCTCTCTGAATGCACCGGTGGAGTTTGGACTTATCCGGGGGGAGCGGGTTGCGGTGATGGATATCCGGGGAGAGTGGTACCACATCAAAAAAGATGACGGCCGCATCGGTTGGTCTCACCGGAGCCTCTTTACCCAGGGGCAGCCGCCCTCGCGCGATGGGAGGCCCAACGCGGTTACGGCAGGCCCCTCTGACGCGCAGGCTGATGCTCAGGCCCGGGAAGAAGAGCCTGCCCCGAGCGCTCCCCCGGGAAGCGAAGGAAAGCAGGTGGAATCGGTCCGGGTCGATGTCTCCGGAAGGGGTGAGGAGAAACTGATCATCAAACTCAATGGCTTCTATCCCCCCGAGACCTATGTTCTGGAGGAAGGGATTCCAAAGGTCGTCTGTGATTTTACCAATGTCACTCTGGCCCGAGGGGTCGAACCGCAGATCGAGGTCAACGGAACCTTTATCCGCCAGGTCCGCACCGAGCGGCTCAACAATGACGGCGCGCTTCGGGTGATCGTGGAGCTGGTTCCGGAAAAGGATTACGAGGTGGAGCAAATTTTTTTCAAAGGTGAGAACCTGTACGTCCTCACCTTTATGTCTGCCTGATCACCGCTGTTCCGTACCGAGGACCGCCGAGATCTCCAACTCCTCCACATAATACCAGCTCAGGGAGGGCATCCGGTAGAAGACAATCAGCCGGGAAGCGCCCTCCCGTTTCACCTCCACCAGTCCCGACTCTCCCCGGAGGGCAGCCTCCACCACCTCGGAGACCGGAAAGGAGACCAGCTTCAGTCCTGCGTTCGATGAATCTGCCCGGGTATCTGCGGCCGAAAGGCTCGAACGCACCACGATCTGGCCCTTGTTGTCCAGCAGAAAACTTTCGATCACCCCGACCGCGTTGGGCCGCTTCAGATGGTCCTGGATGATGTCGCCGAAGGTGATGTCCAAACCTAAAACCCCATAGAAACGGTTCTCCCGGTCATAGAGGGAGGTGGCGCAGGGGAGCACCAGCCCCAGCCCTTGGATGTCGAAATAGGGGTTGCCCCAGCGGACCTCCCGGTGGTGCGCGCCCAGATCGTACCAGGGCCGCTTTCTCGGGTCGTATTCATCCGCGTAGGTTCCTTTGCCCGGGTAGGAGTACATCACCCCTCCATCCTCCAGCCCGATATAGGCCCACCGGATCGGCAGGCCGTGAACTGTCAGCAGCCGGAGGGCCTCCTCGTCCGTGATGGCTGCTGAGCCGGGGCGGCTCTCCAGAAGGGTGGTGCGGAAATGGTGGCGCAGGGGAGCCAGCCGCTGCATCATCGGCACCACCGATTCCGGCTCGACGCCGGGCGCGGTCTTCACCACCGGATAGGCGATGCTCACGGGCCGCTGATAGAGAGGGGAAAAGGTATGATCGGGCGGCGCATTTTCAGGATTGTTGAACTCGGTGATCCAGTAGAATCGCTCATCATTGGGCGGCGCGTCCTGGATGAGATACATCGCGCTGTTGGCCAGACCTGCGGCCAGTTCCTCCAGCCGCAGGAAATTGTTGTCGATGAGATGCGCCTGTGCCGAAACATCGGCCTGCAGCCGGGTGAGCCGGCTCTCCCGGATCTGAGCGGCCTTGAGCGCGGCCTGCTCCCGGTAGAGGCCGCTGATGGCCACCGCGGAAAAGAGCAGCAGGATGGAGAGCAGCAGGATCATGGAGAGCTGCCGGTGCTGGTTCATCCAGCGCCAGACCTTCCGGGGAAGGTTGTCCGGCAGCTCCGAGACCTCCTCCCCCCGCAGATAGGCCCGGACATCGTCGGCCATCCGGCCGATGGTGGGGTATCGGTCATGGGGATCGAATTCCGTAGCCCGATGGATGATCGCCTTAAGCTCCGGGTCGATCTTCTGCTCCGGCATCAGGTGCTCCATCGGATTGAGATAGCCGCCCTTTGCCCATTCGAGCTTTTTCTTGGAGTCCCCGCTTCTGGGGGGACGGAGAGTGACCAGCTCGTAGAGTAAGGCCCCCAGGGAGAAGATGTCGCTTGCCGGCCCCACATCGGGCTTTGCCAGGGCCTGCTCCGGAGACATGTAGCTCAATGTCCCCACCACCCCTTCGGGCTGGTTCGCGATCTCCGTATCGGACTCGCCGGGCCCCTGGGTGAGGATCTTGGTCACCTGCGCAGACTGGGTCGGCTCCAGTTCGGTCTCCCCCTCCTTCATCATCTTGGCGATACCCCAGTCCATGACATAGACCTCACCGAAGTCGCCGACCATGATGTTGGCCGGTTTCAGGTCCCGATGCACCACCTGCTTCCGGTGGGCATAGGAGATCCCTTCGCAGGATTTTAAAAAATACTCCAGCCGGGACCGGAGCTGCAGATGGGGCTCCAGCTCGGCTTTGGGATTTTTCTGATATGCCTGGCGGGCTCCGGAGACCACATCGAAGAGGCTCTTCCCCTTGATGAGCTTCATGACAAAGGAGACGTTCTCGTGCTGTTCGTCCGGCTCCTTGACCGTATAGAGGGGCACGATGTTGGGATGGTCGAGCTGGGCCGTGATCTGGGCCTCCCGGATGAAGTAGCTCAGGGCCGCGGGGGTACTCACCTCCTCCCGGAGGACCTTGATGGCCACTTTCCGCAGCAGTTGAGTATCCTTGGCCAGAATCACCTCTCCCATGCCGCCCTTGCCGATGCTGCCCATCACCTCGTACCGCTCCTTGAGCCGGTCGAAGCTCTCGAATACATCCTGGGAGAAATCGACCATGGTCAGGGTATCTTCGCTCTCGAAATCGATGGGTTCCTCTTTTGGGGCATCCTTTTTCCCCGGCAGGTCCTCGGCCGCGGTTTTTGCCGGCGGCGCGACTTTGAAGATGTGCTTGCACTGGGAGCAGCGAAGCTTCATCCCGGTAGGTTTGATCAGTTGATCCTTGACATTGAAGGAGGCATTGCATTTGTCGCAGGTTACGATCATGATCGATCCTTTTGCTTTGGGGATCTATGGGGATATACATTTCAAACCGGCACAAGGTTCATTGCGCCAAGGGTAAATATCTTCACAGTTACTATTAAAATTTTTCCGAGAGGATTTCAACCGAAAAAAGCGGTCCACATCTTTATTCCGATTTTTTTGGCAAAAACAGCTTCAGGAGAGATCCAGGACCCAGTTCCAGTCTCCGGGGCGTTTTTTGATGGAGACCCGTTCCGGAATGGGCTCGTGGAGGTGGATGAAGATGTTGTATCCGGCCTTTTCCAGGAGGTTGGCATTTTCCCGCAGATCCAGGGGCCAGTTGGGATAGATCCAGTAATTCGATCCGTAGTGCGCAGCCCATGCCGCCTCTCCCATGGGGCTGGTAAAGGGGGTGTCCGTTTCGATCTCCTGGGCCAGCACTCGGGAGATGCAGAGGGGCCAGTTGCCGAAGAGGACGATTCCCAGAGGCAGGGGGCTCTTCTCTGGCAGAGAGAGGAGATCCTCCTTTCCCAGTTCCGGACTGACCACCGCACCGGAAAATCCCAGATCTTTCATGGCCCAAAGGGAAAGAGGGTTGGCCAGATTGCAGAAAGGGCCAGCCCAGAGTTCCATCTCTTTCGGATCGGAGAAGAGTCCCATCTGCCAGGGCGAGTTGAGCACGAATCGCTTTGCTCCGCTTTTGGCAAGGCCGTTGATCCGCTCGATCCAGCCCAGCTCCCCGGCTCCGTCGATGCCGGGCCAGATTACCGGCGGAAGCCACCACCAACCTTCGGCGAGAATTTTGGGGGAAGTCTTTCCCGGTTTCTCCTTCTCCGGCTCCAGCCAGATTCCCAGAGGCCCTTTTTCAGCTTTTTTCAAAGAAACGGCCGATTTCCGATAGACATGGAGGTTCAGCCGCTTTCCCGGATGGGCTCGTGACTTCGGGAGCCGGAGGGCTGGCGGGGAGATGGCCTGTGAATGCTCCCTGGAGGCCGATATCCGCTGCAGTTCCCCCTCGAGTGCCGATATCCGATCCAAGAGCGCCTTTTCCCGCCGATCTGTCAGAAAGACGGGCGCGCCTTTGGGCGGAACTTTTCGGGCCGAAATCTTCAGCGCGAATCGGCTCTTCTTGGGCGCGTACCGGTTGACCCGGACGCGGGCGTGCCCTGGTGCGTCCTCATACCCGACCCGGAGCTGATCCCCGGGAAGAAGCGGCTCCCGGGGGTGGAAGAAGAGCCCTTTTGGGGGCCCTTTGACATATCCCAGCAGAAGCCCTGACCCGGTCTGGATATCGGTTCGAACCGGATTCTGGGGCCGCTGGGGGAGAAAATTGTAATGGGTGGCAGTTCGTCCCAGCGCCATTTCCAGCAGTTCGAGTGCATTCTTTTTGGCTTTGGGATCATCCCCCTCATCCCGCAGGGTTCGATAGGCCAGAACCGTGTAGTAGACATAGTGAGGGCCTTTTTTGCGCCCCTCGATCTTCCATGTCCGGATCTGGGGAACCGTTTTCAATACCTTGACCAGCACATCCAGGGAGAGATCCTGGCAGGAGAAGAGGCGGTTTTTCTCTTCTTTCTGGGTATAAAGGCGTCGGCAGGGCTGGACGCACCGGCCCCGGAGGCCGCTCTTGCCGCCCATATAGCTGCTCCAGTAGCACCTTCCGGAAACGCCGTAACATAGGGCGCCGTGGACGAAGATCTCCAGCCCCAATCCTTCGGGACAGGCCGCAGCCATTGCCCGGATTTCGTCGATGTTCAACTCCCGGGGGATGACGACCTGCTGGATCTTCAGCCTATCATGTGCGATCTTCAGTCCTGCGGGATGGCTGATGTTGGCCAGTGTGGAGAGATGGATTTCGCCCGTGAAGCCGGACTTTCGGACCATTTTGACCATGCCCGGGTCCTGAAGGATAAGCCCGTCCGGAGCTGCGGTTCGGATCAGCTCGGCCATGACATCTGCTGCCCGTTCCAACTCCCCGGCCTTGACCATCGAGTTGAAGGTGACATAAACCTTGACCCCTTTCTCCTTTGCCAGAATGGTGAGGAGCCCGAGTTCTTCTGCGGTGAAATTGACGGCTGCCATCCGCGCGGAGAAGTGTTTCAGGCCGCAGTAGATGGCGTCCGCGCCGGCCGCGATGCCGGCCAGAAAGGATTGTCGGTCTCCGGCCGGGGCCAAGATTTGCGGCATAGGTGAAGAATGGGGCATCATCGGTTCAGCCGGTATACTTTCGCTTCAGGTTTCTCAGTTCCTTTTCCAGTGCCCCGGACCGGAGTTTCAGCTCCTTCAGGGCCGCATGGGTGGTTGAGATCAGAAGCGCCTCATGCTTTTTGATAAAGGTCATTTCGATCTCCTTGGCCTCCGCATCCAGATCCTCTTCGCTGATGCCGGGGCAGGACTTTTCGATCATGGGAATCACCTTCTCCTCGAAATGGCCGCTCATCTCCTCAGCCACCCGTTCCGCCATCTCCTCAAAAGAGGGAAGGGTAAAACTGCCTGCGCAGAGCGCTTCAAAATGGTCGGCAATAAAGAGTTTGACCGATTTTTGGGCGATCCGCTTCGAAGAGTACTCTTCAAAATAGCCATAATAGGAGATCATACTGTCCATGAGAAGATCTTCATTTTCTCTTTTTTTCACGGGCGTTCTCTCCTGAACCATTTTTCTCTACCGGACCCGGGCTTTTCATCCTGTCTACCGGGCTGGTAATGATCATACTTTGGAATCGGACCGGATGCAAGGGATTTGCTTTAACATTTGACTCCGGCAGAATTCCCCCCTATACTTTCAGCATAATAGGGCTAACCCGGCAAACCACAGCATAGAACGAGGAATCTGCAGACCCATGGCATATTCGATCAAAGAATTCAAACCCTGCCCCTTTTGCGGAAGAATCTGGATGTCGGTGATGGATCTGCCGGATGGCCGCTTTTCAACGCACTGTCGGTGCGGCGCACAGGGCCCCTCTGCAGAAGAGCGGGAGGCTGCGATCCAGGCCTGGAATACCCGGGATCAGCATCTCCTCTGGAACCCGTTCCGCCTCTCCATCCGTTTTCAGGAAAAGACCGAGTTATCCGTCGATTTCAAGGGAACCCTCGCCTCCATAGATCTGGCGACCATCCTCCAGGCCCTCGCCTCCCGGAACAAGACCGGCATTCTTCAGGTTACGAAAAAGGGGTCTAAAAGCGTCATTGTATTGAGAAACGGCAATATCGTCGCAGCCACTGACAGTGAGGGCGCTCGTCTGGGGCAGATCCTCTACAAGAACGGTATGATCTCCCACCAGAAACTTCAGGAGGCCCTGGCCATCGCAAAAAGCGAGGAGAAGATGCTGGGGGAGGTGCTGCTGATCCATCGGTTCGTGGGCCGGGAGACCCTGCGGGAGATCGTCTATCAGCAGGTGCAGGAGGCGGTGAAGGATCTCTTCAACTGGAAGGAGGGGGATTTCGAATATCGGGACTGCGATGTGGAGTTCGGGGAGCAGGGGATGACCGAGATCAACACCATCGAGATCATCATGGAATCCCTGCGGCGGATCGAAGAACGCTTCGGGGGCGGACCCGACATAAGGGCTCCCCGCAAAAAACGGTAGTTTTGAATGTCGGGGTTCTGCCCACCATGCTGCTAATCTCCTCCATCGAACCGGATACCTCTTAAATGCTCGCGGCCTGCTGAGAGGTTCCGTCAAGTTGAAACTTCATCGCAGTTTTTCCCGGATGGTGGGGAATCTTATTTTGAGGGGCGTCTGTCTCGATAAGAGATCACCGTCACCGGAGACTTCCGGAACATCTTTTCGGCCACCGAACCGATCAGGATGTGCTGGAGATCGGTTCTGCCCTTGGGTCCCATGACCACCAGATCGGCCTTTTTCTCTTCGATCAACTTGAGCAGCTCGTCGATCGGATTTCCCACCCGGAAGACGATCTTCACCCGCTCCAAAGGAAAGCCCGATTTTTCGATGATTCTGTCCAGAAGCTCTTTCCGGTCACTGCGGATGTTTTCCACATAGTGGTCCCCGTCCACCTCATACCCGAGCGAGGAGATCCTTGCCACCGCATCAACATCCCGGCGGTTGATGACATGGGCCGCTAGGATTTTGGCGTCGAACATCCGGGCCATTTTTGCCGCACAGTCGAAGACCCCGCTGGAATACCCCTCTTCCAGTGCTAAAGCCACCATGATCGTTTCTACATTGTCCATTCCACGGTTCCTCTTTTTATATACCGGTTTATATACCGGTCTTTTTCAATCCAAAAACCCTACCAGGCCGCGGTTATCTCTCCGGGCTTGGGGATTCTCGGTCGCTGCATCAGATAGAGAACAGCGTAAAGCGCCAGCCCCAGCAGATATGTCCAGTACCGCTGGTGGTGCGGGATGTCCAGCCATCCAGCAATCGCATCGGGCCGCATCAGGATCAAGGTGACGCAGAGAAAGAGCGGGATCTCGAAGTAACGGTTGCGCGCCACGAACCAGCCCTGGGTGGCTGATGCGAACGCGAAGTTGCCCACACAGGCCATTGCGAAGATCAGAAGCGCCTGGGGCCAACTGAAGATGTTGTGCAGGATCAAATCCGCGTTGAAGATGAACATGAAGGGCAGGATCGCGGTCCGGATGTCGTACATGAAGCCCTGGATTCCTGTGGCAATGGGCGGAGATTTGGCGATCGCGGCCGCGGCATAGGCCGCAAGCCCCACCGGCGGGGTGTCGTCAGCCAGAATCCCGAAGTAGAAGCAGAAGAGGTGCGCGGCCATGAGCGGAACGACAAAGCCCTGGAAAGCGCTGATGGTGACGATGGCCGGCGCGGTCAGGGAGGCCATGACGATATAGGTTGCCGTTGTGGGCAGCCCCATGCCGATGACCAGGCTTGCGATCGCGCTGATCACGAGCATCAGGTAGATGTTGCCGCCTGAGATGGTGTCGATGATCTGGGTGATGAGCCCGCCCAGCCCCAGTGCCACGACGCCGACGATGATGCCGGCCGCGGCCGTTGCCAGGGCAACCGATACCATGTTGCGGCCCCCGGCTGCAAGAGCTGCGAAGATATCCAATACCCCCTGCCTGAAGGCCGGCTTCAAGGGCTCCCCCTTCAGATATGCCCGGATCGGATGCTGAATGATCATGATGACGATCATCACCATAATGGTGTTGAAGGCCGCAAGCTCCGGAGAGTGGCGCATCACGATCAGCTCATACAGGAGCATGGCCAGCGGAAAGAGAAAGTGGAGGCCGCTCATGAGGGTCTTGATGACGGGCGGCAGTTCGCTTTTGGCCATTCCGGTGAGGCCCAGCTTGGATGCCTCGATATGGGAGATGAAGAAGAGCGCGGCATAGGAGGCAAAGGCCGGGATGGCCGCGGCCTTGATCACCTCGACATAGGGGACGTTGACATACTCTGCGATGATGAACGCGGCCGCACCCATGATGGGCGGCGCGAGCTGTCCGTCGGTGCTCGCGGCCACTTCCACGGCCGCTGCCTTTGTTGCGGGGTAGCCCACCTTTTTCATCAGCGGGATGGTGAAGGTTCCGGTGGTGACGATGTTGGCAATACTCGATCCCGAGACGATGCCGGTCAGACCGCTGCCCATGATCGCGGCCTTGGCCGGCCCTCCCTTGAATCCGCCGAGCATGCTCAGGGCCAGTTGGATGAAGTAGTGGCCCGCGCCGGCCTTGTCGAGCATGGAGCCGAAGAGGACAAAGAGAAAGACGATGGTGGCTGAAACATCCAGGGGAATGCCGTAGATCCCTTCGGTGGACATGGTCATCTGGCCGATGAAGCGGTCCAGGGAGACCCCTTTGAAAGCGATGAGATCCGGCATATAGGGGCCGAAGAAGGCATAGACGCAAAAGCCGATGGAGATGATCGGCAGCGCCGGGCCGATGACCCGCCGGGAGGCCTCCAGGAGCAGAAGCACCAGAATGATGCCGATGATAATATCCTTTTGTATCGGCGCGCCGTACCGCGTTACCAGACCCTCGTAGTCGATTGCGATGTAGAGTGCGGAATACGCGGCCACAATCCCGATGATAATATCGATGATGGGGATGTAATTCGTGGCCGAGAGGAATTTGAGGCCGAAACGGGGCCTTTTCAACAGCGGATAGTTCAAAAAGACGATCAAAAGGGCAAAGGCCAGATGGATTGCCCGGATATAGGTGGAGTCCAGGATCAGCCAACTGGCGATGGAGAGCTGGAAGAGGCTCCAGAATACTGCGATGGTCGAGATGATGTATTTGGAGGGGCCTTTGGGCTTCCGGCCGATGCCGGCCTCCTCCTCGGCCAGCCGCTGTGCGAGATCGAGTTCTTCCGTATCATCGCTCTCTCCGGTTCCGATTCCGTTCTGCTCCCTTTCATCGATCTGGCTCATCTTAACCGTTCCTCCTCCTTAACCTTTTTACCGACAACCTGCTGCCGAAGCCGCTCTTTCCCTTTTGAGCCGGACGGAAAAAATACAATAAAAAAGTGGGACAAAGGCGGCGGAAAGCTCCGCCGCCCACAGGGTAGGTTTTTTTCAGATAGGGGCTATTTCAGACCCGCCTCCTTGAAATACTTCATGGCGCCCGGGTGGATGGGGGCCGACAGACCCTCCAGCATCCCCTCTTTGGTCAGCACCTGGTATGCGGGGTGGAGCTTTTTGAAATCCTCGAAGTTCTCGAAGACCTCTTTGGTGATGGCATAGACCACATCCTCGGAGACCTTGGCCGATGTGACGAAGGTGGCCTTGACGCCGAAGGTCATGACGTCGGACTCGTTGACCGCGCCCGGATAGAGTTCCACCGGCACATAGGATTTGGCATAAAAGGGTTTCGCCTTGATCATGCCATCGATGCCCGGGCCTGTGACCTCTACGAAGCGGACTTTGCGCCGTCCGGCCGAGGCCTCTTTGAACGCGCCGCTGGGATGTCCCACCGTATAGAAGAACGCGTCGATCCGGCCGTCCTGGAGAAGTCCCGGGGCCTCGGCAGCCTTGACCTGCTCGGCCATCAGATCCTCTGCATAGTCGAGCCCGGCCGCGTCCAGCGCATCGATGGAGTTCTGGCGCTGACCCGATCCCGGATTGCCGATGTTGACCCGTTTCCCCTTGAGATCTTTGATGGTTTTGATATCTGCATCCACAGCGGCTGCAAGTGTCACCGATTCAGGATGGATGCTGAAGACGGCCCGAAGATCTTTTTGGGGATCGCCCTCCCACTCGGCAAGGCCGTGAATCGCCTGATACTGGCGGTCCGACTGGACAATGCCGAAATCCAGGTCCCCGGACATGATGGCATTGACGTTGAAGACCGATCCGCCCGTGGATTCCACGGTGGCCCGGATGCCATACTCCTTCCGTTTGTTGTTGACCATCTTGGCGATCGCGCCGCCGGTGGGATAGTAGACCCCGGTGATGCCGCCGGTGCCGATGGTGACAAAGGTCGTTTTGGCCTGAGCTGCAGGGGCAGACCCGAGGGTGCAGGTCAGTGCAAATAGTACGGCCGCAGTCAGTAGGAACGCTTTTTTCATGAAATCCTCCTTCGATCTTTAGGGGTTAAGTTCCTTTCCTACCCTCCCGATTCTAATCTTTCCGTTGCAAAGGGTTTCTGTTTTTCAATTCCGCTAAATAAAAGAACATGCTAAATAAAGAACAGATAGTGAAGGAAGTTTAAAAAAAATGGTGGGATATGTCAAGCTGTAAAGCAGCCGGAGCCGGTGATTCCATAAATTTGCCATCAAAACCTTGAAACCGCTGATGGTTTGGAGTACAAAAACAGCATGGAAACAGGATCGAAAGAACCGCTGGTCAGCGTCGTCATCCCTACATATAACCGGGAAGGTATGGTAGGGCAAGCAATTGATTCGGTGCTCTGTCAGGATTTTTCGGATTTCGAGCTGATCGTTGTGGATGACGGTTCCACGGATAAGACGCCGGATCTGCTCCGGTCATACGGAGAGCGGATTCGGATCATCCGACAGCCGAACCGGGGGGTGAGCGCGGCCCGAAACGCCGGCATCCGGGCCGCGGCCGGATCATTGATCGCGCTGCTCGATTCCGATGATGAATGGCTTCCGGGAAAGCTGAAGACGCAGATCGAATTTTTCAAGAGCCATCCGGAAGCCTTGATCTGTCAGACCGAGGAGATCTGGATTCGGAACGGACAGCGGGTAAATCCCAAAAAAAGGCACAAAAAGCCTTCCGGATGGATCTTTACGCCGTCGCTGGAACTCTGCCTGGTGAGTCCGTCTGCGGTTATGATGCGCGGGGAATTGTTCGATCGGGTTGGGTTTTTCGATGAAGATCTGCCGGCCTGCGAGGACTATGATCTGTGGCTTCGGGTGAGCTGCCGGTATCCGGTCTATCTTATCGACGAATCTTTAATTATCAAGCGCGGGGGGCATGCGGATCAGCTTTCGAAAATGTCGGCCCTCGATCGTTACCGGATCGAGGGCCTCGTTAAGATCCTAGGGAGAAGGGCGCTCCCGCAGGACCTCCAGGAGGCGGCTATCAATGTCCTGCAGAGAAAATGCAAAATCTATATGGCGGGCTGTCTGAAACGGGGGCGGTTCGCGGAGGCCTCCCGATATGAAAATCTGTTGGAAGCATATCCTGAGTAATTGCAGCTTACTGGGATAACGACCCGATGTTTTAGCTGTTCGGATTGAAATATCCCCGTAACAGAGTGCTAAGACCGATCAGAATCGCACCAATCATGAGCATTGCCGCAGGTTCGGAATACAGGGATACATTGTTGCCCAAGCTGAAAGCGGCAAATGAGAAAGATGTGGTCAGGGAGAATATTATCACCAGCAGCACCAGGATTTTCTTCAAGTTTTTCATATCGCCCTCCTTAATGATTCTTCTGCTTGAATGTTTCTATACCTAACAAAAACGTCTGTTTCTTTTACAGTGGATGTGCAAGATCTCCATTCCATCACTGCCGGAATATCAATGCATTTCCGATGCCAAGGCTTGGGGGAAAAATGGATTGATTTGGATATTGTTTGAATATCAGGGGTATAGAAAAGATGGGGCAGAAGGAGGACAGCGATTGTTGAGGGGGATGCTTCAAATTGTGTAGCTGAACAATGGGGGAAAAGAGAGGGAGCTACATCATTTGTAGCTCCTCCAAAAGCCATTATAAATGCCCCGGAATTTGTAGCTTATTCAGTAACATTATAATATCACAGGCTATATCATCATCTCGATCTCCTGGCGCTTCTTTGAAAGCCGTTTGGCTGAAATGGGAAAAGGCGTCTTCAACTCCTGAGCAAAGAGAGAGACCTTGTACTCCTCGATCATCCAGAAGAATTCCTCGATGGCGTCCCGCTTCTCATCGGAAACGGTCGGAGAGAGTTCTCTGATGAGCCGGTCAAGCTGCTGCGCATGTTTTAGGACATCATCGGCCTTTGCCGCATCCTTGTCCATGCTGTACAAGCCCCTCTGTGCCCGGATGGTAATGGCCCGGATATAGCGCTCCATATGTCCGAGACGTTCGGGGCCGTAAAGGTCGATGAAGTTCTCCGGAACCAGCCGGACAAGGGATTCCCGCAGTTCCTCTAAAAAGGCGAGAGTTTTGGGATTGGAACGGTTTGCGATCTCCAGGTCATAGAGGGCCGCCCTGGCCTCGCCATATGCTGTTATCACCCCCAGGGCCTGTTCAAGCCGCTCATCTCCCTTTTCCACCATTTCCCCTGCCGCGTTTTCCCCGTGCCGGTAAAATCCTTTTTCAGTGCGGATGTCGGCTGTAAAGAGATCACGAATGACCGCCCGGTACAACTGCTCACTGACCGCAACTGTTCCGCTGAAATAGCGGGCCTCCTTCTCTGCGCTTTTGGGAAGGGAGAGCCGTTTTTTCAAAAACTTCAGATCCTTTGAAAGATGGTGTTCATAGAGAGCCGCCACCCCTTCCCGGTGGTTCGAAAGGGCCTCCTGCCGGGTGGGAAAGAGGGTGAGATCCGCGCCCTTTCCTGTCTCCGAAGGTTTCAGCCCCGGATAGAGAATCATGATCTTGCCCTTTTTCCCCTTCAATTCCACCGCATCAGGCAGATCCCCGAAATCCCAGCCCGTCAGCCCCTTTTTCTCCCAGGATCGGCGGGTCTTTTCAAGATCATCGGAACGGGCGGTCCCGGGGGCCTTCTGTAGGAGAATCGCGGGATCTCTTCCCGCACGAATCTCCTTTCCGGCCGGATCGATGATCGAGATCCGCATCTTCAGATGATCCGGCAGATCTTCCAATGGCCATTCCGATGCCGGAATGGATAGGTTGAACCGGCCGTGGATGAACCGGCTCAGCGCGGTGGCAAGGGATTGATCCGGCTCCCGGGGCATCTCCGAAAGGATCGTATCCACGGTTTCGGTGACGGGAACCAGCCGCTTCCGGTGTTCCTTGGGAAGCCCCTTGATGAGTGCGGTGATCTTCTCCTTGAGCAGCCCCGGCACCAGCCATTCCAGGGACTGGAGGGGAATATCACCGGCCATGTCCGCATGAACCCGCACCGTCAGCCCGTCATTTGCAGCGCCCGGTTCAAACCTGTAATCACCAGGAAGCGCGGTGTTGCCGATGGAGATCTCCTTGGGGTAGAGTTCGAGCTGGCCCTGATCCGGCGGATTGAGGAGCAGATCCTCGGGCCGCATCCGCAGAAACCGGTCCTTTTTCTTTTTCAGAATGCCCCCCAACGTCCGAATATCATAGACACCGGGAAGCCGCTCCTTGTAAAACCGATACATCTCCGTCTCCCCCACCAGCAGATCCCGGCGCCGGACCCTGTCCTCCATCTCCCGGATCTCCTGGATCAATTTACGATTGTGGGTCATGAAGGAAAAGGGTTTGCGCACATCCCCGGCGATCAGGGCGCTGTCGATGAAGATATCGTTTGCCTTATCCGGATCTATCCGGCCGTAGGAGACGGGTCTGCCCGGCTCGATGATCAGCCCGTAGAGGCTCACCTGCTCTTTGGCTGTCACCTCCCCCCGGTTCCGCTCCCAGTGGGGATCGAGGTATGTGTATCTGCACTGGTTCCGGGCCAAAGGTTCGATCCAGGCCGGGTCGATTGCGGCCGCGGTCCGGGCAAAGAGGCGGGAGGTCTCCACCATCTCGGCCGCCACGATCCAGGGGCTCGGTTTCCTGAAGAGTCCCGAGCCCGGAAAGATCATCGCCTCCCGGTTCCTGGCCGCGGTATAGATGTACTTCTCCTTTTTGAGAGCGATGTTGGAGAGAAAGCCGCTCAACACGGACCTGTGGATCGCGTCGTACCGCTCCGGCGCAAAAGTGACGGCTCCGGGCCTTGGGGGTTCATACCCATGCTCTTCCAATATGGATCGGATCTGGCTGTGGACATCCCGCCACTCCCGCATCCGCCGGAACGAGATGAAATGGGTCTTGCAGAAGCGGCGGAGGCTCCCCGTACTCTCTTTCAAAGCCTCCTGCGCACTGTTCCAGATGTTCAGGAGGGTGATGAAATCGGAGCGCTCATCCACAAAAGGGGCCTGTGCCCGGTCCGCCTGTTCTTCCTTCTCCGAAGGGCGCTCCCTCGGGTCCTGGATGCTCAAAGCCGCTGCGATGACCATCATCTCCTCGAGACATCCCTCGTCCCCGGACTGGATCAGCAGCCGGGAGAGGCGCGGGTCCAAAGGAATTCTGGCCATGAGCCTTCCCTGATCCGTCAGATGGTACCGGGGTTTTCCCCCTGAACCCTCCTCTGCCTGGACGGCCCCCAGCTCCAGCAGCAGGTTGAATCCGTCCTGGATATGTTTGGGAGAGGGCGGGTCCACAAAGGGAAACTCGGCCGGGTCCCCCAGCCGCAGGGAGATCATCCGGAGGATCACCTCGGCAAGATTGGCCCGCAGGATTTCCGGCGGAGTGAACCGGGGCCTGGCTTCATATTCTTCTTCTGAAAAGAGGCGGATGCAGATGCCGTTTTGCACCCGGCCGCACCGGCCCAAGCGCTGATCCGCGCTGCTCTTTGCCACCGGCGTCACCGGCAGGGCCGTGGTCCGGGTCCGGGGGGAGTACTGGGAGATCCGGGCCAGGCCCGTATCCACCACATACCGGATGCCGGGGATGGTGATGGAGGTCTCGGCCACATTGGTGGCCACAACGATCTTCCGGCCCCGGGTCTTTGTAAAGATCCGCGACTGCTCCTGCGCGGAAAGCCTTGCAAAGAGCGGCAGAATCGTTACCCCCCGCAGATCTCTCCCCTCCAGGATCTCGCAGGTCTCCCGAATGTCATGCTCTGTGGGCATGAAGACGAGGATGTCGCCGCCATAGGGGCTTTCCGCGCAGATCTTATCGACCGCGGCCCCTGCGGCATCCACATGGCTCTGCTCATCTCCGTTCTCCGGGTCCGGCGGCGCATACCGGACCTCCACCGGATACATCCGGCCCGAGACCTCGATCACCGGCGCATCATCAAAGGCTTTGGAGAACTTCTCCGTATCGATGGTGGCCGATGTGATGATGAGCTTCAGATCCTTCCGCTTTTTGAGCAGGGTCTTGAGGATGCCCAGCACGAAGTCGATGTTGAGGCTCCGCTCGTGTGCCTCGTCCACGATTATCGTGTCATACGCATTCAGGAACCGGTCCCCCTGTGCCTCGGCCAGCAGAATGCCGTCGGTCATGATCTTGATAAAGGCATTCTCCCGGGTCTGATCCGTAAACCGGATCTTGTACCCCACCGATTGTCCCGGCTCCTCCCCCAGCTCCTCTGCAATCCGCTGGGCCACGGTAATGGCCGCGATCCGCCGGGGCTGTGTGCAGCCGATCATTCCGTCTATGCCCCTTCCGGCCTCCAGACAGAACTTGGGGATCTGCGTCGTCTTTCCGGACCCGGTCTCGCCGGATATGACCACCACGGAATGGTTCCGGATCGCTTTGATGATCTCCTCTTTTTTGGCGGTGATGGGAAGGGTTTCATCATAGGCTGGCCGGGGCCGCTTCTCCTCCCGCCAGGAGCGTTTTTCAATAGAACGTCGGATCTGGGCCTCCAGCCGTGACAACTGCTTGAGCAGCTTCGGGTCCTCATTTTCCTTTCCCAACCCGCGCCGAATGCGGGAGAACTCCCGCCGCAGCGCGAATCGTTCCGCATGGCGCGTCCTCTGGATCAGTTTTTCCACAGATGAAATGGGATTACGGTTTTTCGGCAACAGCAGACCTCTATATATAAATGTATGGCAAAATTGTTTTGGGTATTCAGCGTAAGGATTTTAAATATAAGAAAAAAGTGCTGAAAATCAAGGGAATGGGCAGGAATTGCCTTCAGACGAAGCCCGGGAACGAAGGGAGAAGATGATGCAGCGCTTCATCGGTTCGATCTTTATGGAATCCATTTCCGAAAGCACGGTCTGAAAATGTTGGCAGCACTTCTCCCCGGGAACCCGGGGAGAAGAAAAATTTATTTTACGGCCGTTTCGGCCTCTTCTCGGCCCGGTGGATCCGAACGGACGGGCGCTCTCCCCCTCTGCCGACAATATATTTCACCACCCCGTCCTCTAGGATGACCAGGGTCTCTCCTCCGTTATAGACCCACGCATCGAGATTCACTCCGCCATATTCGCCAATGCTTGTGCCATTTGAGGGCAGACCGAGCCAGTTGACCACCTCCATCGCGGTCATGCCGGGCCCCACTACAGGTTCGGGGGGTTGGGGCGGGGGCTGCCGGGTTCCGGGAAGATCGATTTTGGGGCAGCCGGTGAGCAAGAGTATCATCAACAAAAACAGCAGGATTTTCTTCAATGACCCTTTCCTTTCCAATGGATAGTGATGGACACGAGTCTAAATTACCAGTCTTTACAAGTTTGTCAACTCAAAATGCCCCGATGGCCTGCAAAGGGCTGAAAAAAGGCGTCATCAGGAATTAGTATTTTACAAAGAGCAGAATTTACAGTATTAAAAGATTACGGATCGAAAGACAACCCATAATTCCGGTGGAGGTTATTTTATGCCCATAGATCCCAATAATGTCAAAATCCTGTTGGTTGAAGATGCTTTGACCATGCGGAAGATCGAAGCCAAGACCTTGCGCTCTCTGGGCTTTGAACAGATCATCGAAGCCTCGGACGGAGATGAGGCCATACAGAAGCTCCAGGAGGTCGATGATATCAGTTTCATCATCAGCGACTGGAACATGCCCCAAAAGGATGGCTACGAACTTCTGGTCTGGGTCCGAACCAG
The DNA here is from genome assembly GCA_011390345.1 of Desulfobacteraceae bacterium. Taxonomy (GTDB): domain Bacteria; phylum Desulfobacterota; class Desulfobacteria; order Desulfobacterales; family JAABSP01; genus JAABSP01. The sequence continues at coordinate 5,018 of JAABSP010000063.1, read as the reverse complement.
CGAGAAATACAAGAATATCCCCTTCCTCATGGCCACGGCCCAGGGAGAACACAAGCAGGAGAAGAAGGCCATCGAGGCCGGCGTCAGCAGCTTTGTGGCCAAACCCTTTAACGCGGAGGAGCTGAAGGCCAAGATCGACGAGGCCTTTGGCATGAAGCAGAGCGATGAGGAGCTGCTGGATCTCGACAGCCGGGAGTGGGAGACGCCCTCCGGCAAGCTAAAGCTCAAGATCGCACACATCCAGATCACGGACCATCTGGTGGTGGGCGTGATGAACGAACTGATCCGCCGGGGGATGATGATGCCCCGGCATTTCGAGCTGGAGCTGCAGTGCATGCAGGGGTGGAACCTTGTCAAGGAGGCTCTGGCCAAAGGAAAGGTGGACGCGGCCTGCATCCTCGCGCCCATCGCGATGGACCTTTTCGGCTTTGGAAGCCCCATCAAGCTGGTTATGCTGACCCACAAAAACGGCAGCATCTTTGTCCGGAACCGGCAGGGACAATACAGCGAGCCGTATCAGAATTTTTTCCAGGGAAAATCCTTCTTCATCCCCCATACCATGTCAGTACACCATATGCTCTGCCACCTCTTCTTCAGCCGGGCCGGGGTCAAGGCCGGTGTGGCCGGAGAAAAGGGGATCGATGTCAACTTCGAGGTAATCGATCCGATCCTCATGCCGGAGTTTCTGCGGGCCAACACGGGATCGGGCGGCTTCATGGTGGCCGAGCCCCTGGGAACCAAGGCTATCGCAGCCGGCATTGCCGATCTGCAGTTTCTCTCCGGAGAACTCTGGGAGAACCATCCCTGCTGCGTGGTGGCCATGAGAGACGAGGTGATCGGCCGGTATCCGGATGCGGTGCATGAGTTCTGCGATCTGCTGGTCCAGGCCGGAAAGTTCATCGAGCGAAAGCCGGAGACCGCGGCCGAGATAGCAGTCAATTTTCTCGATCCGAACCGGAAGCTGGGCCTTAAAGTCCCGCTGTTGAAAAACGTGCTCACCGAGGAGCTGGGGATCAAATCGGGCAATCTCTATCCTGCCATCGAGGATCTGGACCGGATTCAGCAGTATATGTACCGGAACATGGGGATCGGCTCCCTCATCGATCTGGAGAAGTTCGTAGACATCCGGTTTGCCGATTCGGTCTGCAAAGAGGAGGACAAGGGGAAACGGGCATCGGTGCTGCATGATTCCGAGGACCTTGCAATCGAGATCCTGACGCGGGGCACTCAAATTGACGAGAAAAAGAAAACAACCGTCACCAACAAGTCCATGCTCAACAAGGAGGGGAAATATCTCACCTTCACCCTGGGAGAGCAGGAGTACGGCATCGACATTTTGAAGATCCGGGAGATCATCGGCATGGTTCCCATCCGATCGGTCCCCCAGACCCCCTCTTTTGTCAAAGGGGTGGTCAATCTTAGGGGCCGGGTGATTCCGGTGATGGACCTGCGCCTCCGTTTCGGCATGGAGGAGAAGGGATATACGGACCGCACCTGCATCATCGTGCTGGAGCACGAGGTGGAGGAGAAGACCATTCAGATGGGCATTGTCGTGGACACGGTCTCCGAGGTGCTTCCGATGAAGGCATCGGATATCGAAGATACCCCCTCCTTCGGGGCCAGCATCGACACCAAGCACATCCTGGCCATCGCGAAGGCGGAAAGCGGCGTCAAAATCCTGTTGGACATCGACTATGTTCTCACCGGCAAAGAGAAGATCATGGTCCAAAATCTTTTTGACTGATCCGGACCATCTATGACCATTACTGTGGAGAATGTCGAAAAGCGCTTTCCCCTTCCCGGGAAAGAGGGTTTTACTGTTCTGGAGGATATCAGCTTTGCGGTCAACGACGGGGATTTCGTGACGGTGATGGGGGAGTCGGGGTGCGGGAAATCGACCCTTTTGAACCTCATCTCGGGGCTGCTGCCGCTGACGGCCGGGGACATCCGGGTGGACGGAGAGCGGGTCAAGGGGCCCGATCCCTCCAGGGCTCTGCTCTTTCAGCAGCCGAGCCTGCTGCCCTGGCTCAATGTGGAGGAGAACATCATCTTCGGATGTCGGATCAGAGGGGAAAAGGATGATCTGAAGATGCGCTCCCGCCAGTTGATCGATATCATGGGCCTGACCGGCTTCGAGAAGGTCTATCCCCACGAGCTTTCCCTTGGGATGGCCCAGCGGGTCTGCCTGGCCCGGGCCCTGATCGGACATCCCAAGATCCTGCTGCTGGACGAACCCTTTGCCGCGCTCGATACCATCAACCGCTCCCATCTGCAGGAGGAGCTGATCGAGTTCTGGATGGTGGAGAAGTTCTCCGCGGTCCTGGTGACCCATGATGTGGACGAGGCGATCCTCATGGGAACCAAGGTGGTGCTGCTGGGAGGAAGGCCCTGCCGCATCATCGAGACCTACGAGGTCAACCTCAACTATCCCCGGGACATCACGGGCAGGTCCTTTTTTCTGCTGCGATCCGCGATCCTGAAGAAGCTCAAGGATTCCTTCTCGGCTACAACCCACTGGAGAGATCCCCAATGAGATATCCCCTGAACCGGCGTGATTTTATCAAGACCCTTGGTGCGGGAGCCGCGGCCGGCCTCTGCTGTAAACCCCGCTTCTCCTTTGGCGGTTCAGACGAGACCCTTCGTATCGGATACCTGCCCATCACGGACGCCACGCCGCTGCTGATCGCCCATGCTTTGGGCTACTTTGCAGAGGAGGGGCTCAAGGTGGAAAGGCCCCGCCGGGTGCGAAACTGGTCAACCCTCTCCGAGTCCTTCATGACGGACAAGTTCAACCTCACCCATATGCTGCTGCCCATTCCGGTCTGGATGCGCTACAACAGCAACATGCCGGTGAAGGTGCTGGCCTGGGATCATACCAACGGCTCCGCGCTCACGGTCCGCTCGGATCTTTCCATCAAAAGCTTCGTGGATCTGGGGGGAAAGCAGATTGCGGTTCCCTACTGGTACTCCATGCACAATATCATTTTGCAGATGGGGCTCAAAAAGGTCGGCCTCACCCCGGTGATCCGGCCCCAGTCCTACAAGCTCAAATCGAACGAGGTCAACCTCTTTGTGCTGCCCCCTCCTGATATGCCCGTGGCTCTGGCCGGCCGGAAGATCGACGGGTATATCGTGGCCGAGCCCTTCAACGCGATGGCCGAACTCAAGATCGGGGCGAAGATTCTCCGCTTCACCGGCGACATCTGGAAGAACCATCCCTGCTGTGTCATCGTTATGAAGGAGGAGATCATAAATACCGATCCCGTCTTTACCCAGAAAACGATAAATGCGGTTGTCCGGGCCCAGAAGTGGGTCACCGGGAACATGGCCGAGGCCGCCAAGATCCTGAGCCGGGAAGGGGAGGGGTATCTGCCCACCTCGGTGGAGAGCCTGAAGCGGGTCTTTACGGGGTATGAGCTGTCGGTCTACGGCCCCGGCGCGGTTCCCCAGGCCATTCACCATCCGGAGTGGAAGATCTCCCGGATCGGTTTTCAGCCCTATCCCTACCCCTCGGCCACCCGGTTCATCGTCAACGAGATGCGCCAGACCCGCATGGAAGGAGACACCGGTTTTCTGAAAACCCTCGATCCGGATCATGTGGTGAAAGACCTCATGGACGACAGCTTTGTCAAAAAGGCGATTATGGATGTGGGGGGCCCTTCGGCATTTGGGGCCATCGACATGGCGCATCCGTGGAAGCGGGAGGAGGTTATCGAGCTTTAGGCCGATATTATGGGAATACTGAAACGATTTTTTTCTCGAAAAAGCACGGATCTCCGTTTTCTTCAGAAGGGGAAGTGGTTTGCCGGAAGAGGTTATTACAGCCTTGCGGGTCTTGGGATTTTCATTCTGCTCTGGGTGGCCATCGGCTATCTGCTCTTCACCCGGCCAGGATATGAGCATTTCTCCGGATTTCTGCCGCTGCCCACCCTGAATGCCCTGTACCACCTCCTGTTAGATCCTGACTTCTGGCGGTCGGTCTATGCCAGCCTCCGCCGGGTGGTTGCAGGGATCTTCATTGCCCTTTTGATCGGCATTCCTCTGGGGCTTCTCATCGGCTTCTATGTAAAGCTGCGGCTGATCACCTACACCCCCATCCAGTTTCTGCGGATGATCAGCCCCCTCTCCTGGATGCCCATAGCGATGCTGATCTTTCACAGCTTCGAGGCCGCGATCTACTTTCTGATCACGATGGCAACTGTTTGGCCCATCATCTTGAACACGGCCCACGGCGTCACTCTGGTCAACATCCAGTGGCTCAACATGGCCCGGAACCAGGGGGCAAAGGATTATCAACTGTTGAGCCACATTGTTTTGCCGGCCTCGATCCCCTACATCCTCACCAGCCTGCGCCTGGCCCTGGGGGTGGCCTGGATCGTGCTGGTTCCGGCCGAATTTCTGGGGATCTCCAGCGGACTGGGATATCTGATCAACGACGCCCGGGATACCCTGGAGTACGACCGGCTCATGGCCGTGGTGATCGCCATCGGGATTGTCGGCTTTGTACTCGACGGGAGCATCGAGCTGATCCAGCGGGCCTTTCACTGGGGATAGCGAAAGGAGAACTCATGACGGACAAGATGTGTACCCGAGGCGTATCGATCTCTAACGGAAAGCCTGCGACCTTCAACGATTCGACCCAGTCGGTGCGGGTGGTTGCGGTCACCGAGAACCCGGTGCGGGTCTGGGACGGGGATGTGGGGGATTTTGTGCGGGAAGTCCTCCTTGTCAACGGCGTCAGCCTCCCCCCCGGAGGAAAGGTGCCGCTGCTCGATTCCCACAACCGGAACAGCGTGATCGGAATACTGGGAAGTGCCAGAAATTTCATTGCAAACGGGACCGAACTGGAGTGCGAGGTCTATTTCTCCGGGACCGATGCGGGGCGGAATACAGCCATGAATGTCAAAGAGGGTCATCTGACCGATTTCTCGGTGGGGTATTCTCCGTCCGAATCCTATTATATACCTGAAGGGAAGAGCCAGGAGGTCTTTGGGCGGACATATCAGGGGCCCGTGAAG
>JAABSP010000012.1 GCA_011390345.1 Desulfobacteraceae bacterium | reverse complement strand
TCGGCCATCCCCGGTTCACCGGAACCGGAACCCGGTATCTGGAGGAGAATGGCCGGAAGGCCATTGAAGGATTGTTCGAAAGATCCTTTAAATAATCCCTCTTTTCCATCCCCCTGGTTTTCAGCATACCCTTTGAACCGCCAAAGCAAAACGGTGGAGCGGTCCGCTCTGGAAATTTATTGGAAAGGGCCGCGCCACCATTTTGGTGCAAGACTCTGGTGCAGCAAAGATTGAGAAAACCCTCCTAAACCGCAGGTTCCCGACCCGATTGAAGCCCATGCCCCATAAGAAAAAAAATGGCATTGGCATGAGCCCTTTTTTTCTGGTAACAAGATAAGGGCAACCTGAAGAATTCAAAAACAGACCGGAAGAATTCAAAAAAGAGAGGATACCCTGCATGTCTTCAAAATCGGAAAACAAAGGAATGATCTCAGACGCATACAAGAGCCAGCAGGAACGGCAGAAGGGATACCGGGAGCGGGCCTTGAAATTGTTCCCCTGGATATGCGGACACTGCGGCCGGGAGTTCACCGGCAAACGCCTGCGGGAGCTGACGGTCCACCACAAGGACCACAATCATGACAACAATCCCGCGGACGGCAGCAACTGGGAACTGCTCTGCCTCTACTGCCATGACAACGAACACTCCCGGGACCAGGTGGCAGATGCCTATGCCGAGGATGGGCCATCAGACAGCTCTTCAACCGGAGAGGGGCTGGACAATCCATTCTCGGGGCTGGCCGATCTGTTGAAGGGGAAATCCTAATAAAAAGAGCAGGCAGAGACGGCCATTTTGGCCCAATGTACCGGCCCTATCTACCGGCCTGATGTACCGGCCAGATCTACCGGCCCGAACCCCGGCTCTCTCTTTTTTCTCCTTGACAATCCTTTCTATAATCGGCTATGAGAGGTTTCGGAAAAATTGAACCGACGAACAGCAGAAGCAAGAGGAAGGCAGATGGCATCGTCGCAGAATTTCTTTTTCGGCTTTTTTGGCGGCTTTTATTTTTTTATGGGTTGCCCGTGAGCTGAAAAAGGTGGAAAGAATCGAAAAAGGCATCTGATCACCGATAGAAGCCACCCCTGTAAGAAGCCATGGGTGAACCCGGCAACGGAACCTGTGGCTTTTTTTGTCTTAGGCTGCGGGTTAAAAAATGACCTGCAGCCTTTTTTGTTCAAAAATCCGTTGGCATACCGCCGGTTTTCTGATAACCAGACCAGAGGCAACAGAAAGGAGAGAGGAGCATCATGATCTACAACATGGAGTACGAGACCCTGCCAAGGGAAGCGCTGGAGGCGATCCAGCTCCGCCGGCTGCAGACCACACTGGATCGGGTCTATGCCACAGTCCCCTTCTACCGGAAACGGTTCGAGGAGGCCGGACTCCGGCCTGTGGATATCAAATCCCTGGAGGATCTTTCCAGGATTCCCTTCACCACCAAGCAGGATCTTCGCGACAACTACCCCTTTGGGATGTTTGCCGTGCCCATGGACAATGTGGTGCGGATCCATGCCTCCTCCGGAACCACGGGGCAGCCCACAGTGGTCGGGTACACATCCAGAGACATCGGAACCTGGGCCGAGCTGATGGCCCGATCCCTGGTGGCCGGGGGCGGGACCAGCGGAGATATCATCCATAATGCCTACGGATACGGCCTCTTCACCGGGGGGCTGGGGGTGCATTACGGCGCGGAACGGCTCGGCGCATCAGTGATCCCGGTCTCGGGGGGCAACACCAAGCGCCAGGTGATGATCATGAAGGACTTCGGCCCCACCATCCTCACGGCCACCCCCTCCTATACCCTCCATCTGGCCGAGGTGGCCCAGGATCTGGGGATCGACTTCGCGGACCTCAACTTCAAGTTCGGCATCTTCGGCGCAGAGCCCTGGTCCGAGAAGATGCGCGCCGAGATCGAGCGGAAGTGCGGCCTGTCGGCCATCGACATCTACGGGCTGAGCGAGGTGATCGGGCCCGGAGTCGCGATCGAGTGCCACGAGGCCAAAAAGGGGCTCCATATCTTTGAAGATCACTTCATCGCGGAGATCATCAACCCCGATACCGGGGAGGTGCTTCCCTACGGCGAGATGGGGGAGCTGGTCTTCACCTCCATCACCAAAGAGGCCTTTCCGGTGATCAGATACCGGACAAGGGATATCACAAGGCTCCAACCCGAAGCCTGTGTCTGCGGCAGAACCTTTGTGCGGATGGAGAAGGTGAGCGGCCGCAGCGATGATATGCTCATAATCCGGGGCGTCAATGTCTTCCCGTCCCAGATCGAAAGCGTGCTTATGGAGATCGATGGTGTCGAGCCCCACTATCAGCTCGTGGTGGACCGGGTTGGGAACCTCGATGTACTCACCGTGATGGTGGAGGTGGGAGAGGAGGCATTTTCGGACGAGGTGAAGAAGCTGCAGACCCTGGAGCGGACCATCACCAAAAACATCAAGGATTATTTCGGCGTATCAGCCAAAGTGAAGCTTGCAGAGCCCAAATCGATCGCGCGAAGCGAGGGCAAGGCGGTTCGGGTGATCGACAACCGCAAGCTTTAGCCCCAGAAGAACCCATTTTATAAAAAGGAGGTCTGCCATGCGAGTGGAACAGATTTCGATCTTTCTGGAGAACAAATCGGGACGTCTTGCGGAGGTGACTGGGATTCTTGCCGATGCCGAGGTCAATATCCGGGCCCTCTCCCTTGCCGATACATCCGACTTCGGGGTGTTGCGGCTGATCGTAAATGACATCACAAAGGCCAAGGCCGCGCTCAAGGAGAAGGGCTTTACCGTGGGCAAGACCGAGGTGCTGGCCGTGGAGGTTCCGGACCGACCCGGCGGGCTCCACCATATCCTCTCCCTGCTCCAGGGTTCGGGCATCAATGTGGAATATATGTACGCCTTTGTCCAGCAGAGCGGCAACAACGCGGTGATGATCTTCCGGTTCGAAGATATCGACCGGGCCGTGGAGCTTCTGGCGGAGAACGGCATCACTGTAATCAACGGCAGCAAGGTCTATACCCTTTAATATGAGGAGCGCGATCATGAAAAAAATGTCGATCAAAACAGTTTTGTTGTCTGCAACCCTTTGCTTCACGATTTCCCTTCTTATCCTTCCCCGCGCCTGGGCCGAATCGACCTGGAAAATCGGCGGGATCTTCGCAGTCACGGGGCCGGCCTCCTTTCTTGGGGACCCGGAGAAGAAGAGCATGGAGATGATCGTCGAGACCATCAACAAAAACGGCGGCATCGACGGCCGTCCCCTGGAGGCGGTGATCTATGACACCGAGGCGGACCCGACCAAGGCCGTCATGGCAGTAAGCAAGCTCATCAACAGGGACAAGGTGATGGCCATCATCGGCCCCAGCACCACCCCCACCTCCCTTGCGGTCATCCCCGGAGCCCAGCGGGCCGGAATTCCCCTGATCAGTTGTGCGGCCGGCAACGGGATCACCCAGCCCATCAAGCCCTGGATCTTCAAGACGGCCCAGAGCGACATCCATGCGGTGGCGGCCATCTACAACCACATGAAGAAGATTGGCCATACAAAAGTCGGGATCATCACCGTCTCCAACGCGTTCGGCGAGAGCGGCAAAGAGCAGCTCGAATCCCAGGCCCCTGACTTCGGCATCACAGTGGTGCGCGCTGAGAACTTCGGGGCAAAGGATACGGACATGACGGCCCAGCTCACCAAGATCCGGGGGGAGAAGCCCGATGCCATCGTCTGCTGGGGAACCAATCCGGGCCCGGCCGTGGTCTCGAGAAACGCAAGGCAGCTCAATATCGATATCCCCCTCTACCAGAGCCACGGCGTGGCCTCGCCCAAGTTCATCGACCTGGCAGGGGAGGCGGCCGAAGGCATCCTGCTGCCCACGGGAAAGATCCTGGTAGCGGACCTGCTGCCGGATGATGATCCCCAGAAGCCAGTCCTCAAGACGTACATCCGGCAGTTCCAGGAGAAGTATAACAGCCCGGTCTCGGGGTTTGGCGGATACGCATATGACGGGGTCCGGATTCTGGCCGACGCGATAAAGGGAACCGGCGGAGACCTGGCAAAGATCCGGGAGAAGATCGAAAGTACCCGGGACCACGTCGGCGTCAGCGGAACCTTCAACTTCAGCCCCGAGGACCACAACGGTCTGGACCCGTCGGCCTTTGTGATGGTAAGAATTGAAAACGGCACCTGGAAGCTGGTGGAGTAGCCATTTCCCATGGAATTTCTCCAGTATCTCTTCTCCGGGATCACCAGCGGGGCCATCTATGCGGTGATCGCGGTCGGCTTTTCCATGCTCTACAGCGCGACCGATCTGATCAACTTCGCACACGGCGAATTTGTGATGCTCGGCGCGCTCTGCCTGGTGACGATGAAGGCAATCGGCATGCCCCTGCCGATCGCCTTTTTGAACGCGGTGCTGATCGTGGGGCTGATCGGGCTGATCTTCGAGCGGCTGGCCATCCGCCCCGTAAAGCGGCCCCAGCCCATTGTGCTGGTGATCATCACCGTGGGCGCATCCATCTTTTTTAGGGGGATGGCGATGATCCTCTGGGGCAAGGATACCTACAGCGTCCCCCCGTTTTCAGATCACCCGCCCATCATTATCAGCGGCGCAGCCCTGCTGCCCCAGAGCCTCTGGATTCTCTTCATCGTGCTGGCCGTGGTGGCCTGCCTCTACCTCTTCTATCAGAAGACCTTGACAGGAAAGGCGATGCAGGCCTGCGCGATCAGTAAAAAGGCGGCCTGGCTCATGGGGATTCCCGCAAAATGGATGGTATCGCTCTCGTTTCTGCTGAGTGCGGCGATGGGTGCGGTGGCCGGGGTGATCATCGCGCCCATCACCATGTGCAGCTATGACATGGGAACCATGCTGGGCCTCAAAGGCTTCTGTGCGGCCATGCTCGGGGGGCTCGGCAGCCTCTGGGGCGCGCTGCTGGGAGGGTTTCTGCTCGGGATTTTAGAGGCGATGGGTGTGGGATTCTTCTCCTCCTCCATCAAGGATGCAATCGCGTTTCTACTGCTGCTCTTCATCCTCTATGTCCGGCCTGGGGGGATTATCGGTGCGGTTCAGGCAAAGCGGTTTTAGTGTGAAGATTCCCTCTTTTCTGGGGCCATCTCTCCCCTATCTCCTCTTTGCCGGCGCGATCGCGCTTGTGGGCCTATGGGTGGAGAACTTCTATTACCTGCAGGTGCTCACCTTTATCGGGATCAATACGCTGGTGGCTCTGGGGCTCAACATGCTCATGGGGTATGCGGGGCAGATCTCTTTGGGCCATGCCGCGTTTTTCGGCATCGGGGCCTATTCCACTGCGATCCTCACGGTTCATTACGGCTTTTCTCCGTGGATCGGCCTTGCCGGCGCCATAAGCATCGCCGGCCTGGTGGCGCTGGTGGTGGGGCTGCCGACACTGAAGCTTTCCGGCTACTATCTCGGGATGGGAACCTTGGGATTCGGAATGATAGTCCACATCCTGTTTCGGGAGTGGACCTCCATGACGGGCGGCGCATCAGGCTTTGTGGGGATTCCGCCCCTCTCCGTGGGCAATTATACCTTCTATTCCCCGACGGCCTATTTCTCTCTGGTCTGGGGGACCGTGCTCATCGGGGTGATCATCTGCAGGCGGATCATAGACTCCCGGATCGGACGGGCACTGCGGTCGGTCCATGACAGCGAGGCCGCGGCCCGGGCCATGGGCATCGACACCCATATGCTGAAGCTGCAGGTCTTTGTGCTGAGCGCGCTCTTTGCCAGCGTGGCGGGGTTTTTGTATGCCCACTTCGTCACCTTTATCAGCCCCGGGACATTTGATTTTCTCACATCGGTGAGGATGGTGACTATGGTGGTCATCGGCGGCATGGCCAGCATCTGGGGAGCGCTGCTGGGCGCGGCCCTGCTCACCCTGCTGCCGGACTGGCTCCATACCTTTTCGGAGTTCGAGATGGTGGTTTACGGGCTGATCCTGATGGTCGTGATGATTCTGCTCCCCCAGGGGCTGACCCGGGGGATTCTCGATCTCTGGGAAAAATCAAAAGGGGAGGATATCGATATTAAAGGGGAGTCTGATGGCGATTCTTTCCGTTGAATCCCTGAGCAAGTCCTTTGGCGGGGTGCAAGCCCTGCAGGATGTCACCTTCTGCGTGGAAACGGGCCATATCTGCGGCCTGATCGGCCCCAATGGTGCGGGAAAGACAACCCTTTTCAACCTGATCACCGGCTTTTACGCGCCCGATTCGGGCGCGGTCCATTATCGGGGGCGAACCCTTCAGGGGCTCCCCTCCCACCGGATCGTTGGTCTCGGCATCACCCGAACCTTCCAGAATGTAGAGCTGTTTTCCAGCATGTCAGTTCTCGGCAATGTGATGGTGGGCCGCCATGTCCGGACCCGGTGCGGCTTTTTCCGCGCGATCCTGAAGACCCGGGGGGCAAGAGCCGAGGAGGCCGAAACCCGAAACGCGGCACTGGAACTGATCCGGTTCGCAGGGCTGAAAGGGGACCCGGAGGCCCCGGCCGCCGACCTCCCCTTTGGCTGGCAGCGGCTGCTGGAGATCGCCAGAGCCCTCGCGTCCGAGCCTTCCCTCCTGCTGCTGGACGAGCCGGCCGCGGGCCTCAACGCGGTGGAGACCGCAGCCCTTGGAGACCTGATCACAAAGATCCGGGACCGGGGGGTGACGGTGCTGCTGGTGGAGCATGACATGAGCCTCACCATGCGGGTGAGCGACCGCGTGGTGGTGCTGGATCAGGGGCGGCTTCTGGCCCAGGGAGCCCCGCGGGAGATCCAGTCAGACCCCGAGGTCATGGCCGCGTATCTGGGCCGGCCAAAGGAGGCCGGGAATGCTTAGAGTCCGCAACCTCAAGTGCTTCTATGGCCGGATCATGGCCATCAAGGGGATCAGCCTTTCGGTGCGGGAGGGGGAGCTGGTGACGCTCATCGGGGCCAACGGCGCGGGCAAGAGCACCCTGATGAACGCGATCTCCGGGATGCTGCCGGGCTGGACCGGCGAGATCCTCTTCAGAGAGAAGCCACTTTCGGGGCTGGAGCCCCCGGCGATCGTCAGAAGCGGGATCAGCCTCGTTCCCGAAGGACGCCATATCTTCGGCCCCATGAGTGTTCTTGACAATTTAAAGATGGGCGCGTATACAGTATATCGGAGACAAAGAGGGGAAGCGGTCTCCGGGGACATGGAGATGGTGATGGAACTCTTTCCCATTCTCCGGGAACGTTCGGGGCAGCCGGCCGGAACATTGTCGGGCGGAGAGCAGCAGATGCTGGCCATTGGCCGGGCCCTGATGTCGCGGCCAAAACTGCTGCTGCTGGATGAGCCCTCGATGGGGCTTGCGCCGCTTCTGGTGGAAAAGATCCTGAATACCCTTACCACCCTGAAGAACCAGGGGCTGACGATCCTGCTGGTGGAGCAGAATGCCCAGGCCGCACTCGGGATCGCGGACCGGGGGTATGTGCTGGAGACGGGCAGAATGGTCCTGCAGGGCCCGGCCGCGGATCTTCTGGAGGACGAAGAGGTGAAGCGGGCCTATCTTGGAAAGGATTACGATGAGTTCTACGAGGATTTCTGACGGGAAGGACCCCGATGCCCGGCGCCAGCTTCAACTGGAACGGCTCCAGAGCACCCTGAACCGGGCAGTCAAAAATGTCCCCTTTCACCGAAACCGCCTCCGGGAGGGGGAGGAACTCGGGGCCGAATCCTTCAAAGCCTTCTCCCACATTCCCTTCATGGAGCGCAGACACCTGGGGCAGCACTATCCATACGGCCTCTTTGCGGTCCCGCTAAGAGACATCGTCCGCATCCATACCGCGCCCGGAACCGCAATCAATCCCACAGTCAGCGGCTATACCAAACAGGATCTCTCCATCTGGCGGGAGTCGGTGGCAAATGCCCTGACCGCAGCCGGCGTCACTCCTCACGACATCCTCCAGATCTGTCTCGATTCGGGGCTGGCCAACTGGGGCCGGGACTACAAAGACGCAGCAGAGGCCATCGAAGCCGGCGTCATCCCCAATACGCCCCTTTCCATCGAAAAGCAGGTGATGGTCCTAAGAGACTACAAGACCTCGGTGCTCATCACCACACCGGCCATTGCAGCGCAGCTCATCGACCACATCTTCGACATCGACCTCAACCCCACAAGCCTCAATATCAGAACCCTGATCCTGGTGGGGGAGGCCCCGGACACCGAGGCGCGGTCCCGCATGGCCGCGCGGCTCCATGTCTCCACATGGCTCCACTATGGCCTCAGCGAGATCCCAGGGCCTGCCATCGCATTTGAATGCGGGCAGCACGAGGGGCTTCACGTCAACATCGACCATTTTCTGCCGGAGATCGTCGATCCGGCCACTGGTGAAAGTCTTCCGGACGGAGAACCCGGGGAGCTGGTGATTACGACCCTCACGGCACGGGCATTTCCCCTTATCCGCTTCCGGACCGGAGATCGGGCCCGGCTTATCCCCGGGGAGTGTCGCTGCGGTTCGGACCACCTCCGGATGGAGTGGTTCGGCACTCGCACCGATGATCTCTTCTCCATCGACGGCGTGAAGGTGAGCCATGATCAGATCGGCAGCTACATATCCGGCTCCCTGGGAGAGTCGCCCGATTTCACCCATGCAGTGCGGCAGGGAGAGGGAAACCGGCCCTGTCTGGAGGTCCGGGTGGTTGTGGATGATACCCTGTTTTCCGATGAGATCAAGATGCTGGAGGCGGTCGTGCAGAATACCGAACGGATGCTCCGGGAGAATCTGGGAGTTCCTGTTCAGGTTCGGCTGCGGGAGAGTTCCGGTGAAAAGCCGGCCGGATAAACTCTGAAATTTTCCCGATTAAGATAGCAAATCGTTTGACACAACCCTTAAAAACGGTTTATATTTTAATCCGTTTGAACTTTTAAAAAAATGCCTTTACCATGATTCAGAATAAAATGGCGATTCAGTTGATATGGGGCACTGCGCTGGTGGCGGCCGGCGTCGGGATCTTTATCGCCCTGCCTCAGAAGATGGCCCAGCTCTCTCAGATGGATTATACGGATTTCTATATCCTTTTTACCCGCCTCTGCTTTTATCTGATCGCCCTGCTGCTGATCGGCGGGGGGTCGAAAAAGCTCTATGATACATATCGGATCTGGGATGAAGCCCGGCCAAAAGGGCAACCAAAAGCCGGATCAAAAGCCGGACCAAAAGAATGATCGCCTTTAACGGTATAGATTAGGATTATGCCAAGAAATGCCGAAACCAGTACAAATGTAAGGACGCTGGAGGCGAATAGCGCCAGTAGTTCGGCCCGTCAGCAGCCGAGCAAAGTTCGACCTTTGCGGGTACAGGACCCACAGACGCCCCGGACCGACATGCAGTTCAAAATCCAGTTCCAGAAGATCGCGAGCAAGATCTATGGGGCCAAAAACCTGCATGAAATCCTTGTCAGTCTTGTCGGAGAGATCGCGGATCTTTTCAAGGCGGAGCGGATCACCATCTATGTGCTCGACGGTGAGAAGCGGGAACTCGTCTCCCAGTACAAGACCGGAAATGATACCAAAGAGATCCGCACCAAGGTCTCCTCGGAGAGCATCTCCGGCTATGCCGCGCACAGGCAGAAGCTCGTCAATATCAAAAATGCATATGACGACAAGGAACTGGCCTCCATCGATCCTGAACTCAAGTTCAACAAGAACTGGGACGAAAAGAGCGGCTTTGTCACAAAACAGGTGCTGGCGGCGCCCATCTTTTTCCAGCGGTATCTGATGGGGGCGATCCAGCTCATCAATCACAAGGACGGCACCCCGTTTACGAAGCTGGATGAGAAGGCCCTGATGGAACTGGCCAAGATCATCGGCATCGGTCTGCACAATCTCAAGAGAACCCAGCGCCAGTCCAATCATAAATACACGCACCTTCTCCAGAACCATATCGTCTCCCCCAAAGATCTGAAAGCGGCTCAGGATGATGCGGCCCGGAACCGGGACAACATCGAAAACGTCCTGATGAACCGCTACAGCGTTGCCAAGAAGGATATTGTCGAATCCCTGGGCAAATATCACGGAGCCCCGGCCATTGAATACAATGAGGAGACCCCGATTCCCAAGGATCTTCTCCGGGGGGTCAAAGTTCCCTTTATGCGCAACAATCTATGGGTTCCCCTGCGCATCGAGAAGGACAAGATCATCATCGTCATCGATGATCCGCAGAACTTCCAGAAGATTGGTGCGATCAAATCGGTCTTTCCCAACAATCCCCTCGAGTTCATTGTTGCTACCAAAGAAGATATCCTCGAATATATCCGGCTCTTCACCGAGGGGAAGAAGAAATCCGCGCCCGAGCCGGCCGACATCGATATCGAGGCGCTTTCAGATGAGCTGTTGAAGGGGGTTGAGGGGGATGATGAAAGCTCGGAGGAGGATTCGCTGGTCAGCGAGGAGAGCAGTGCGGTGGTGAAGCTCGTCAACAAGATCATCATCGACTCTTTCCACAGCAATGTCTCGGATATCCATATCGAGCCCCAGCCCGGAAAAGAGGATGTCAGGATCCGGACCCGGATCGACGGCGCGTGCCAGTGGTATCCCATGAAGATCCCGTATACCCATCGGAATGCCATCGCCTCCCGGATCAAGATCATGTCGGGGCTCGACATCGCGGAACGGCGCAAGCCCCAGGACGGTAAGATCCCCTTCAAGAAGTACGGCGGACTCGATATCGAGCTTCGTGTTGCCACCATCCCGACCCAGGGGGGCCTGGAGGATATCGTCATGCGTATCCTCGCGGCCGGCGAGCCCATCCCATTTGACAAGCTCGGCTTTGCCGACATCAACCGGAACCGGTTTCTGGAAATCATCAAGCAGCCCTACGGGATCATCTTCGTCTGCGGCCCCACCGGTTCCGGTAAGACCACCACGCTTCACTCGGCCTTGAAGGTCATCAACACCGTTGACAGGAAGATCTGGACCGCGGAGGACCCGGTTGAAATCACCCAGAAGGGTCTGCGCCAGGTGCAGATGCAGCCCAAGATCGGCCTCAACTTCGCGTCTGCCATGCGCGCCTTTCTCCGTGCTGACCCGGACGTGATCATGGTCGGTGAAATGCGGGACAAGGAGACGACTGCCATCGGCATCGAGGCCTCCCTCACGGGCCACCTTGTCTTCTCGACTCTCCATACCAACTCCGCGCCCGAGAGTATCACCCGTCTTTTGGACATGGGCATGGACCCCTTCAACTTTGCCGACGCAATGCTCGGGATTATGGCCCAGCGGCTGCTCCGGACCCTCTGCAAGGACTGCAAGAAGCCGTACACGCCCAATAAGCAGGAGTATGAGAACCTGATCCGGGAGTATGGGGAGAAGGATTTCCACAAGAACCTGAAGATTCCGCTCAGCGATGTCACTCTGTACAAGCCTGAAGGGTGCGACAAGTGCAACAACACCGGATACCGGGGCCGGATGGGCATCCATGAGCTGCTGGTCGGCACCGACGAGATCAAGAAGCTGATCCAGACCCAGGCCCGGGTCAAGGACATTCAGACGCAGGCCATCGAGGAGGGGATGCGGACACTGAAGCAGGACGGCGTTGAAAAGATCTTCGGCGGTGCAACCGATCTGTTGCAGGTGAAGAAGGTCTGCATCAGCTAAAGCGCGGGACCGGGAAAAGGATTTCTCTTTCGGTTTTCCCCGGATTATTCCATCAGATTATTCTATGCCGGATTTATCCATATCAGAGGCCCGCTTGTAGGGTCTCTTTTTTTTTGCCGCGTCCAAGAATATTTCGAGATGTTTTTTATATTCATCGTAGGCTTTCCTGGACTCGGCTGCATCCAGGGCCGCTTTTCCGGCAATAATGGCATCGTCGTACCGGCCGTTGACATAGTAGCTCTGTGCGAGGGTATCGAGGATATACGGTGCGTGGAGGACTTCCAGTGCCGCCTGGGCCAGGGTAAGAGACCGTTGGGGATCTCTGTAGGATTCCTCTTCGCAGGTCGCGTAGAGCCATGCCAGGTTGTTCAGAGCATGGGCGCTTTTGGGGTTCTTCTGGATGGCCTGTTCATAGGCCCGGATTGTTTCACCGTACTCATTTCCGCGGTAATAGTGATCCCCCAGCATGCTGTAGAGATTGGCATTGCCCCCGGTTCTTTCGATCTCCCTCAAAAGGATGGTCTCGAGAAATCGGGCATTGAGCCGCTCTCCGGTCTCCCCGTAGTTGAGGTGGTATCCGATCCCGGCCAGTATCAGCATGGCCGCAACATAGACGCCGATCCCCCTTTTCACCTTCCGCTCGTGCCGGTCGATCCAGGAGCGGTCCATCTCGCATTTCTTTAAAAAAGCGATCCGCTGGGTGATGCTGAAGTGGTGCCAGTTCGGCTTGTCCGGGGACTGGCCGCTGGAGAAGGCGATCTTCTCGAAGGTGGTGATCAGCGGGACTGCGCTGTTGAAGAGCGTATAGACGTAGGTGTCGGCCTGGCGCTCGAAGTTTCGCATGAAAAAGCCGAAGATGTAGCGGAAGTAGATGAGAAAGATGGTGATGGTGATGATGGTGAAGAGGGCTGAGGTGACGGCCGTCTGATTGAAGCCGGTGACGTTGATAAAGCGGTAGAAGGGCTCGGCATAGAGGATCGCGTAGATGATCAGGTCGAAGGTCGCGTAGGTGAGCAGCATGTAGCCCACAAAGAAGAAGAGGTAGAAGAGGAGATGCTTCCGTTTGATGTGGCCGATCTCGTGCGCGATCACCGTATCCACCTCTTCGGGTCTTAAAAGGCTGATCAGGGCATCGGTCACGAGGATGTAGCGGAACCGCTTCACCAGCCCCATGACGCCTGCCGTGATCATCCGGCCCTCGAAGATGGGCCAGTAGAGGATATCCTTATACTCGAGATCTGCCTTTTCGCAGATTAATTCGATCCGCCGGCGGACAATCCCCGGCTCCACGGGCCGGCACCGCCAGAACTTCTGGATCAGCAGGGGGCCTGCAACCGCGACCAGGATCAGAAAGACGAAGAAGTAGATCACTTCCCCTTCGGTGGTGGAGAGAAACTGCTTGGGGAGGTCAAAGGGAAGAAAGTAGATGATGTCGGAGACTCCCGAAAGGAGCAGCCAGGGCAGCAGGATCGGGATGGAAAAGGAGATGTTGGAGATCACATAGGCCCGGGCCGAGAGTTCCGATGAATAGAGCTTCTGATAGACCCGGTGCGCGAAATACCAGACGATGGCCAGATATCCGATGAAAAGCCCCAGAAAGATCAGGGCCTTGAGGGTCGGGAAGGCCGCCAGAAGTGCATATCCGGTGAGAAAGGAGGAGAGATCCAGCAGATAGATATTGATGGCAAAGAGAACGATGGCCATGATCGACTGCCGGGTGATGATCCCGTTGAAGCGCTGGTCCAGCCGGTGATCCATTCGAAAGAAGCTCTCGTCAAAGAGGCGTGACTCCAGCCTCCGGAACTGTGCCCAGGTGATCAGGGTAAAGATCCCGGTCAGCGATATGAAGAGGGCAAGGGTCTCCGGAAGGGAGAAGTTGGTCTTCTGGGTCGGCTGATAGGTGGTGTAGATCAGCAGGACGATGATGAAGTATATGAAGTTACCGAACATAAAAATATAAGCAGGATCTATTCGCGGTTGAAGTAGCGTTCTTTTTCGCTGTAGATGCAGCCGCAGTACTGTTGCCTGTAGAGCCCCAGCCGTTTGGATGCCTCGATTCCCGTTTTCCAGCCCTCCCGGAAGTCCTGATAGTGAAAGGGAACTCCGGCTGATTTTCCGGCCGCCTCGCCGATCTCCCGGATGAGGTCGTGCTGCTGGAATTTGCTGTAGAGGAGCGTAGTGGAGAAGGCGTCGAACTTTCCCCGCTTGGCCGTCAGCGCTGTTGCCGTCAGCCGTTCGTGGTAGCAGATCCGGCAGCGGTGGGACTCCCGGAAGACAACCCGCCGGAGGAATTCCTCCAGCTCGTACCCCTTATGGACGATCACCTTGAAATCTACGGACGCGGCATAATCGAGGAGGGTCTCCTCTCTCCTTTGGCATTCGGTGTAGGGGTGGATATTGTGGCGGTAGAAGAAGCCCATCACCTCCATCCCCTCCTTTCGCAGGACATCGAGCGGGTAGATGGTGCAGGGGCCGCAACAGGTGTGAAGTAGGAGCTTCATGCCCGGGCCCCGAAGATCGCGGTGCCGATGCGCACCATTGTAGCACCCTCTGCGATGGCTGCTTCGAAGTCGCCGGTCATGCCCATGGAAAGCTCTTTGACGGATATGTTTTCAATATTCAATGCGGCCATCTCATCTCTCAATTCGGCAAGTCTTCGGAAATAGGGGCGAGCCCGTTTTGGGTCGTCGAAGAAAGGGGGCAGGGTCATAAACCCCTGGATCGAAATATTGGGGAGCTGAGAGGCTTCCTGAAGCAGTTCTCTCAGGTCTTCGGGGGCAGTTCCCGATTTGGTGGCTTCGCCGCTCACATTTACCTGGATCAGGATCGGCTGGATTTTTCCGAGCTTATTGGCCTGTTTGTCCAATTCGGCCGCCAGCTTGATCCGATCAACGGAATGGATCAGATCCGCGAATCTCACCACATACTTGGCCTTGTTGGTCTGTAAATGGCCGATGAAGTGCCAGGATGCCGGGGTCTCTTTGAGCGCTTCGACCTTTTCCCTGGTCTCCTGGATGTAGTTTTCCCCCAGTGTATGCGCCCCGGCCTGGACCGCCTCCCTCACCCTTTCCGCAGGCACGGTCTTTGAAACCGCGATCAGCCGGATCTCGTCCGGATCTCTTCCGGATTCGATGGCCGCGGCCCTGATGCGTTCTTCAATGGCTGCGAGATTATGTTCAATCATTTTCCTATGGTTCAATTTTGAGATGTAGCTCTACATGCCCTTTATACGGGTTTTAAGCCATATTCAAATACCGGAACCTTTATCATTTTATGAGGTTCCGTTTCCATTTTAAGCATGTTATCAATCTGCTTTGCTGTTTTAGGTTTTATTACTTTTTCACCACATTGAATACATACTCCGACAGGGACATTCTCAAAAATATAGAGATTACCTTTCCACCAGATCTCACGAGAAATATTCTGTTCTTTAACCACCCCTCTGCAATAATAGCAGTCACTGTATTCACTCATTGCCACCTCTCTTATCTATCGGTTTCTGACACGAGGATTCTTCCATTTTGGCATCTTAGGAATATAAACTGTAATAATAAACAGATGATTCAGCGAGTTTTTGCCACATACAATATGAACTGGCAAACTTCCCGGGGTATCACCGTAAATCAGACAGCTTTCTCCTCTTTTATCAGACGGATATTTTTCGATAATTTCACAATTATTCAAAACATACTCAATATCTTCGATTGTAAGTTCATCATTCAGCCTTTCATCATCTGCGTGAATTGATATCTCATATGTTTCGTTTTTTACTTCATTCCTTATATACTTAATTGTTTTAAACATTTAACTTTTTATAACTGTTTTTTTGCCTGTAATAAAACGCTTAACCACCAGCCACAAATCACCATCCACGCAAGATTTCGTTTGATAATCGATTTTTTTCGTATATTGACGGAGGTATAGGTTCGCCATGCTTTTTCAAGCTTTCCAAACTTCATGTTTTGTAACATTTTTAAATTTTTGATATTTACGATTTTTACTTAAATTTACGATTATCCGAACGCTCCGGAAGAGACATTTTCGGGCCGGTTCAGATCAAAGCCGTTCCCGCTGCAGAATCCCGCAATCCCCTCCCGGATCAGGGTCTCGATCACCTCGCAGACCGGCAGCCCCACCACGTTGGTGTAGGAGCCGTTGATGCTTCTCACCAGAATAATCCCGACTCCCTGTATGCCGTATCCACCGGCTTTGTCAAAGGGCTCGCCGGTCTTGATGTACCAGTCGATCTCGGCATGGGTCAGCTCTTTGAAAAGCACTTCGGTTCGAACGGATTGGGAAAACCGCTTTTCCGCGCTCTCCGAACAGATGCAGAATCCGGTATGAACTTCATGGGTCTCGCCGCTGAGCTGTTTGAGCATTTCAAAGGCTTCTGCATTCGAAGAAGGCTTCCCCAGGTTTTTGCCTTGGATCATGACTGTTGTGTCCGCGCCGATGATCCAACTGCGGGGGTATCGGGCAGATACCTCGAGGGCCTTTCCCTGGGCCAGCTTCCGGACATAGTCTTCGGGCGCATCCCCGGGTTTGAAGGGAACGGCCTCCTCGTCGAAACGGCTGGGAATTACCGAAAAGGAAAGCCCAGCCTGTTCCAGCAGATAGCGTCGCCGGGGGGACTGGGACGCCAGGATCAGGATCGGATCTTTGGGATCGTCTATTGCCATCTATTCCATCGACTTCAGGAATTCATCGGCCTCCTGAACCGAGCTGCGGATATCGTCGATCAGGGACTGGACTTCGATCTCGATGCCAGCGGCCTCCTGCCGAAGTACTCCGATGGCCCTGGCGTTCAGGTTGTGCTTCAGATAGAGTACATAATCCTCCAGCTCGTCCAGCACCGGAGTCATTTTGGCCTGGGCTTTGGTCATGGTCTTGTGGAGGTTTTGAAAGCGTCTGCGGGTCTCGCGCAGGGATTCCCGGCTGTTGGCCCGGAATTTGGCGTTGTCCATCCGCTCGATCTCGGCCTCCCACTCCGCAAAGAGGTCTCCCGCGATCGCCTCAGCCTCCTTGATCCGGGCTCTGACGGCCTGTGCCCGATTCTGGGCGCCCTCGTAATCGCTCTTCAACTGAACGTAGAATTCCTCCAGCTCTCCGCCTTCGAATCCGTAGATCTCCTTGATCCGGGTCAGCACCTCCTTGAACTCCTCGGATGCCTCCTCCTGCGCGTCCTTGGCATCCTCCACATTGTCTTTTAGCAGGTGGCGCTTCTCCTTGCCGAGCTTCTCCCAGAACGCGTAATAGGTCTTCTGGCATCCCGTAAAGAGCAGCAGAAGGACGAGCAGGGTGAGAAGGGAAATGATGGGTTTGGCGATGGATTTCAAAACATCCTCCATTTGTTCCATAAGTTTTACAGGGTTTGAATGGCATAGCCCGAGAGCTGCAGTTCCCGCCGAAGCGCGTCGATATGATTGCTGCTCCGGGTCTCCAGTTCCAGCTCCACGCAGGTGCTGTTGATGGGCAGGTTCTCCCGGTTCCGGTCGTGATAGATGTGGAGAACATTGGCCTTAAGCTGCGCCACCCGTCCCAGCAGCTTTGCCAGAGAGCCGGGGGTGTCGCTCAGGGTCACGCAGACCCGCATGATCCGGCCGTTTCGAAGCAGCCCCCGGTTGATGATCCTTCCCAGCAGGGGGCTGTCAACATTGCCGCCGCTGATGACCAGAACCGCCTTCTCCGCCGCAGAGATGGAGATTTTTCCCTCGATGAGCGCGGCCAGGGGGACCGCGCCGGCCCCTTCTGAGAGGACTTTTTTCCGCTCCAGCAGCATCAGCAGGGCCGCTGCGATCCCTTCCTCACCGACAAGGACGATCTCGTCCACATGCTTTTCAATGAGGGAATAGTTGCACTCGCCGATCTGCTTGACAGAGATGCCGTCTGCAATGGAAGCCCCTGACGACACCTCGATCCGCCGCCCCAGACGCCGGGATTCATAGGCCGAGGGGCAGATGCCGGTCTGTACGCCGATCACGCGGATCTTGGGTCGGATGGCCTTTGCAGCAGCCGCGATGCCGGAGATGAGGCCGCCCCCGCCGATCGGAACGATCAGCAGATCCGCATCCTTCACCTCCTCTAAAATCTCCAGCCCGATGGTCCCCTGGCCGGCGACGATCTCCGGATCATCAAAGGGATGGATAAATACCCCGCCCTCTTGGGAAAGAGAGTGCGCCTTTTCAAGGCTCTCTTCGATGCTCTGGCCGTAAAGGATCACCTCGCCCCCATAGCCCCGGGTGGCCTCCTGCTTGGAGATGGAGGCCCATTCAGGCATGACGATGGTTGCAGGAAATCCTGCCTCCTTTGCTGCCAGAGCCACCCCCTGGGCATGATTGCCCGCAGAGGCCGCGACCACGCCTGCAGAGCCGATTTTTTCCGCGGCCATTGCCATCTTGCAGGTTGCGCCGCGAATCTTGAAAGAGCCGGTTCGCTGGAGATTTTCGAGCTTTAGAAAGATGCTGCCGCCAAAGGTTCGGCTCAGAGTGGGGGAGTGGACCACGGGGGTCCGAAAGATCCGGCCCTTTAGAAGCGATGCAGCCTCTTGGATGGCTTCAAGATTTACCATCCGCAGAAAACCTCCTTTTTTCGCAAATCTCTCATAATCTTAATGATCCTAATGAACAGGGAGAGTTTTGTCAATCGGTACACCTCTCAATTCGCCGAAACATCTCCTCGATACTTGGTGAAGATTCGGTTTTTCCGGCCAGATAATCCTCCGTGGCCCCCTTTTCCGCAGATTGCCACTCCTCTTGTTGGCAGCGAGATTTGTCACCATCTCTAAAAATGGGTCTATTTTTCATCATCCGTCGTTTAGAGCCGTCAGAACGAGCCGCACCCGGTCCGGGATCGACACAACCGGAACCCGGATGAGATCGTATCCGAGGCTGTGATAGGCTGAACTGAGGAGCCAGTCCAGCTTTTGCGCCCGCTCCTCGTCCTCTGCCCGGACCCGATCCTTTTGGAATTTGAGCGGTTCGAAGAAGAATACCCTTTCATACCGGTATTTCCGGGCAAAAGCCAACGGCTCTTCCGGGTTCAGGCCGTCCATTCGATAATAGGCGACGCTGTCCGGCAGGGCCCGGTCCAGAAAGACCCGCTCCTCCCGGGGAAGCCCCTCTTCGGATCGGATCTTCCGGTGGAGAATGTTTCGCTCGAAGGAGAGCAGGTCCGATCGGATCTCCTCGATGGTTCTGCCCTTGTCCAACTCCTCGTCGATATATGCCCGGGCCTCCTCCAGAGCCGTGTGAAAACCCTGGCGAGCGAGGATGTCGATCACCGTGGTCTTTCCGGAACAGGGCGCGCCCGTGATCACGCACCAGCGGGTCCGCAGGGGAGGGGGGAGAGGCAGGTCCATCTTCAGAACCTGTTTTTACCCGTACATCCTGAGATAGTTGGCAAAGAGCCGGGGGTGAACCCTGGAGAAGCGGTCAAAATCGGCAGACAGGGCAAGCCCCGGAACAATGGCTCGGACAACGGGAATGGAGAGGTCTGTCCGGGTGATCTCCACATATATGGGCGCGGCGCGGTTTTCCGTCAGCAGCGCCTCCAGAAGCTGAAGATCGGTCTCGGCACGGCCCGTGGAGAAGTCCGGCAGATCCTCCAGTTTTCGAGCCGGAAGATCGGGCGGCCCCGGCAGTGAGGGGGGCCCCGACGGAAAAGGGTAGGGCGTTTCGGTCATCGCGGAGAGAAGCGCCCGCCGGCCGTTGAGATGCGCGCCCACACCCTTTGCAATCTCGCCGTCTGGGCCGATCACAAAGGATTTAAAGCAGGGAACCCCAAAGGCCGAGGTGATTTCCTGAAACCAGACCTGCACCCCCTTTTCCCGGTATTCCCCAAGAAGTTTTGAGATCTCGGGATCATCGGTTTCCAGGATAAAGCAACCCTCCAGATGAAAGGGCGTGGTTCCCTCGGCATCCCGCTCGATGCACTCCAGCAGCGCGCTCACCTTGGCCCCTGTCAACGTGGTTCCCGAGGCCAGCCCTGTTGAGCCGAGCCCGGAGAAGAGGGAGATTTCATCCAGGTTGGCAAAGAGAAAGACGCACTGGGCCGGCACCAGAACCGCGGTCCCGTGTGCCCGCTCTCCGGAGATCCAGTAGAGGGGCTCGTCATGGTATGGGGCCTCCAGATGGAGCCGGTTCGGGTCCAGGGCCTCGATCCCGTCATTTTTCAGTCTGCTGTACCGGGCATGGGTGAGGGGATAGGTATAGGTCCGATCCAGCACCCCCTGATCCCCGATGCCGGCAAAAGAGGAGACCCGCTCGGCCACCTCCATCGCGCAGGAGGCCCGGGCCGAATTCTCGTCGATCCCCCGGCCATAGGAGGTCTGGATTCCCGAGAGAAGATAGTCGAGGCGGCCGTTGACCACCCGAAGCCCCATATGCCATTTCCGGAGAAGCCCCATCGGAGAAAGGGAGGTCATGTGGCGCATCTCGGGTCCTTCCAGAACACCCATCCGCTCCAGCCGGGTGATCGCCTCCTGCGCCACGGTTTCCGGGGGCTGGGGCGCACAGGCCATGATCTTCTCATCGCTTTTGAATTGAAGCCGGATCTTTTGCACCGGAACGATACCCTCTGCGGCTTTGATGGCCTCATCCGATACCGGAAAGGAGACCCCGGCATCGGCAGATTTCGGCAGGAGCTGGTGCTTTCCGATGTTTCCTGCAAACGCCCCCATCCACTGCAGGTGCAGCTCATGATCCGGCATATTGACCGATTTGATATAGACCAGCGGCGTATGGGCCGCAAGTTCTTCGATCTCTTCGGCCTTGAAGCGCCACAGCAGGGGATTGAATCGCTCGTAGAGGATACAGGCTTCATAGAGCATGGCCCGGAAGACCTTGTCCGCCTCCTTTTCCGCGCCCGGCCCGGTCTCCTTGATCCACTCCACGATCCGGCTCTGGGGCAGCACCTGCATTGCATTGAGGAGCCTTTTATGGAGAAACTCATCATAGGGCCGTTCTCTTAAATAGGCCAGCCCCGCGCTGAAAACCCGCTCTTCCTTTGGGACGCAGCCGAAATATCCGGAGCTTGCCGAAGTATCCTCCAGCTCCAGAAGATATTCCATGGGAAGAGGGTAGTTGAAATCGTCGAAGGTTTCCCGCTGGATCGGTTTATCGTTGTCTGTCATGCTTTATCTTTCTTCTGTTTCAATTCATCCTCATCCATGTCCGGCAAATCCGCATCCAAAGGCTTCCGGCCAAAGATCCGCGCGCCGATGATGCTGACCTCGTAGAGCAGCATCAGGGGAAGCGCCATCATCACCTGCGTCACCACATCGGGCGGGGTGAGAATGGCCGAACCGATAAAAAAGAGCAGCAGCGCATATTTTCGGTTCTTCTTCAGAAAATCGACCGAAACCATCCCCAGCCGGGCCATGAAGGTGAGCACCAGGGGAAGCTCGAAGACTACGCCGAACGCGATCAGCAGCTTGCTGGAAAAACTCAGATACTCCTTCATGGAGGGAAGGGGCCGGATAGTCTCGCTTGCAAACCCTAAAAAGAATTTGAAACCCCAGGGGAAGACGATGAAATAGCCGAAGAGCGCGCCCCCCACAAAGAAGATCGAAGAGAGAAGAACGATGGGGATCAGAATCCGGCGCTCCTTCTGATAGAGGCCCGGCGCGACGAACATCCAGAACTGGTAGAAAAGGAAGGGCGCGGCCAGCATGATCCCGGCCAGCAAGGCCACCTTCAGGTAGGTGAAGAAGGCCTCGGGCAGATTGGTGAAGATCAGCTTGTCCCCCTCGCCCATGACCGCAATCAGCGGCGCGGTGAGAATCTGGAAAAGAGTTTCCTTGAAGAAGTAGCAGATGAAAAAGCCGATGAAGACAGCGATAAAGGAGTTGATCAGCCGGGTTCTAAGCTCCTCCAGATGCTCGGTAAAGGGAATCTTGTCCTCTTCCCTAAGCATTGGCGGTTCCTTTTTCCGAAGCGGTTTCCGGTTCTGAACCCTTTTGAGACAAGGGCTTTTCCGATTCCGGGGCTCTCTCTCCAGCTTCCTTTTCCGCCAGGGGCTTCTCTGCTTTTGTCGCCTCTCCCTCGGTCATGGCCACTATATCCGGGGCCGCAGCCGGATCATCGGAAACCTCGATGCTCTCCTTGGGCGGCGATGCCTTTTTCTCCTTCAGGGGGGCCGGCGGTCTTTTCTCCTCCTGATCTTCGACGTTCATGTCGTCAAAGGCTTTCTTCACCTGGGAGAGTTCATTGTCGATCTCCAGGGTCTCCCGGAAATCGCTGGTGGCTCTTTTGAACTCCCCCATGGCCCGGCCCAGGGATTTGGCCATTTCCGGAAGCTTTTTTGGGCCGATCACAATCAGTGCGATGGCCAGTATAAGAATGATTTCAGGCATTCCCATGCCGAACATGATATATCTCCTGTCCTATTTCAAATGAGTTGATCCATGAAGTTGTTCTATTTATCCGGGTTCAGCAGCAGTAGATAATGCTCTCCCCGGTGGCGCAGATGTCCCGCCGCGATCTCGGCATAATGGCCGCTTCCCCAGAAGATGTCTGCCCTGTCCGCGCCTTTGATCGCGCCTCCGGTATCCTGATGGAGCATGAATCGGGAAAAATGGGTCCATTCTCGAATCCGGCCCTCATGGTCCAGCAGCGGCTTTTCTGTTCGGACAAACGCGAGCGCGGCCATGGGGAAGATCCCCCGGTCCACCGCAAGAGAGCGGCCCGGGGTCAGCACCACGTTCAATGCGCCTTTGGGCCCGTCATCTTCGATACTGAAAAAGACATAGCTCGGGTTGTAGTTCATCACCCGATCCGCGTCATCAGGGTTCTCCTCCAGATATTGGCGGATCCGCTGCATCGACATCTCTTCTTTGGAGACCTTTCCCTCGTCGATGAGCAGCCGGCCGATGGCCCGATAGGGGCGGCCATTCTTTCCGCTGTAATGGACATCGATGATCTCTTTATCCGTCAGTTCGATCTTTCCGGACCCCTGGATCTGCAGAAAGAAGAGATCGATCGGGTCATCGACCCAGGCCCGCACCGGGGCATTATTCCGCAATACCCCCTTCTCTTCGATCTCCTTGCGCTCATAATAGGGAACAAAGCTCTTTCCCGAGACCCGGCCGATGATCTTCTCTCCGGCATATTTATCTGAAAAGAGGGAGAGATCCACCACCGCAATATTTTGGGGCATCCCGTAGACCGGATACTGATAGGGGCCGCCCCGGGAGAGGCTTCCCTGCAGCAGGGGCTCGAAATATCCGGTGAAGAGAACCGCATTCTCTGCGGTTTTTAAAGGGGGGGCATCCGGTTCTAATTCGGGCTCTGATTCCTCCTCTGATTCCTCTGCTGTCGGGGGTTCTGGTGCCGGCGCCAAAGATCCGTAAACCCGGAAGTTCTCCCGGATGAACCGGTTCAGATCATCGGGCGTCGGTTTCAGGAAGAGGATATCCTGAAACCGCTCCAGGGAACGCTTTACATGGGCTGCGGATACAGTCTCCTCACCGAGGGAAAAGGTGCGGTTCGGCGGAATCCGGTTCAGGTAGAGCAGGCTCTTCTGGATGGCTTGGTCCAGCCCGTCGTAGTTCATATCATCGGCAAACCGGGGATAATCTTCCAGTGCCAGCCGGACCAGGTCGGGCTTTTCCGGTTCCGGCGGCGGCAGCGGTTTTTGAGGGCATCCCCAGAGTGCAAACAGAAGACTGATCAGAACGCCAAATGCTGCATATGTTTTTTTTCTCATGGCCCCGCCTCTCCTTTAGATGCATCCGCTTGGGTCCTAAGAAAATCTCCGCTCTTTCCCCCTGATTTTTCCATCAGCCGGATCTCTTTCACGGTCATCTCCCGGTCGATGGCCTTGCACATGTCATAGATGGTCAGGGCCGCCACAGAGGCCGCGGTCAGCGCCTCCATCTCCACCCCGGTCTGGCCCACTGTGCGGGCCGTTGCGCTGATCCGGATGGTATGGGTATCCGGCTCCGGCAGAAAATCGACCTGCGCGTGGGTGATGGGGATGGGATGGCACATGGGGATCAGCTCCCCGGTTCTTTTTGCGGCCATGACGCCCGCGATCCGGGCCGTCTCCAGCACATTCCCCTTTTTGATCTCCTTGTCATAGATCCGGCGAAAGGTCTCCGGTTTCATCTCGATGCGGGCTTCTGCGGTCGCGGTTCGAACGGTTTCGGCCTTTTCCGAGACATCCACCATCCGAACCTGCCCTTTTTCGTCGATGTGGGTGAAGTCGGTCATCTGCAGCCCTCCCTTCTGCAATATCAAAGGAAGAGTATGGTTTACCTTGACCCTCTCTGTCAAGGGAAATGTCCGGTGAAGGATCGGGGTTGCAAAGTCTTGGAAAAGATTCTATTCTTAAAAAAGTCTTGGAAAAGATTCTGTTCTTAAAAAATAGATGAGCATGAAAAGGAGAGCAAATGCCATGTCGATGCCGAATCTGAAAAACGAAAAAGAGATCCTCACCTATGGGGATTACCGGAACTGGCCCGGAGAGGAACGATGGGAGCTGATCCAAGGGGTTCCTTATGATATGAGTCCTGCACCCAATACCCGCCATCAGGAGATCCTTGTGGCGCTGAACTACCAGATTTTCCGATGTTTAATGAACAGAGACTGCAGGCTCTTTGTGGCGCCCTACGATTTCCGGCTTCCTGAGAAGGATGAGGCCGATGACGAGATCATCACCGTTGTCCAGCCGGATCTTGCGGTCGTCTGTGATTCTTCAAAGGTCGATGACCGGGGGTGTCGGGGCGCGCCGGATTTCATCATCGAAATCCTGTCGCCGTCGACCGCAGCCAAGGATCAGACCCGGAAGCTCTCGCTCTACGAAAAGCATGGGGTGAAAGAGTATTGGATCATCCATCCCACGGACAACATCCTCTATGTCCGGACCCTCGGCCCCGACGGTCGATACGGTGTGTCGGAAATCGTGGTGGGCGGAAGCAAAAAGATCGCAGCCGTTCCGGAACTTATCATCGATCTGGACGCGGTCTTCAGCGTATGAAACGGTTTGGGGCGCTTACATCCCGGCCATTCAACAATTTCAAAGGGTGAGCAAATGCCATGTCGATGCCGAGCTTGAAAAACGAAAAAGAGATCCTAACCTATAGAGATTACCGAAACTGGCCCGATGAGGAACGATGTGAGCTGATCCAAGGGGTTCCTTATGATATGAGTCCTGCACCCCATCCACGTCATCAGCGAATCCTGTTGGAACTGGGCCGTCAGATCAGCAATCATTTACAGGACAGCGAGTGTATTCCCTATATTGCGCCCTTCGATGTCCGGCTACCGGAGAAGAATGAGGCGGATGACGAGATCATCACCGTTGTGCAGCCGGATTTTTCCGTGGTCTGTGATTCTTCAAAGGTCGATGACCGGGGGTGTCGGGGCGCGCCGGATTTCATCATCGAAATCCTGTCGCCTTCCACTGCGGCCAAGGATCAGATCCGGAAGCTCTCCTTATACGAAAAACATGGTGTAAAAGAGTACTGGATCATTCATCCGGCGGATAATATTCTCTACGTTCGTATCCTGGGGCCTGACGGCCGATATGGCGCAACGGAAATTCTGGAGGGCGGAAGCAAAAAGACCGCATCCATCGAGGGGCTTGTCATCGATCTGGACGCGGTCTTCGGCGTATAATATGGTTTCGGGTGCTTACATCTCCGCCATCCGCAGGTTGATCTCCAGCTTCTCCAGAGAGAGGTTGATTATATCCTTGAACGCCGGCTTCTTGCTCCCATACTCCTTGAAGAACGCCTTCACCGCATCGGGACTGACCAGCCCGCAGACCGGCATGATCGATTCGATCACCCGCTCGTAATGGATCGGGTGAAATGCCTCCAGCGCGCGCAGGTTCTCCTGATACCAGTTCCACATATCGGGAATGGCATGGGGATTCATGGTCAGCGCGGAGATGGGCACGAACCGGTTGCGGCTGGGGACTTTTTCCAGAATATACTCCTTTGCCCGGTCGATCAGCGACTTATCAGAAAAACAGCCCATCGCGATCAGGATGTTCATCCGCTCATGCTCGCTCTCGGTACTCTTCAGCCGGTTGATCAGCCATTCCCAGACCTCCTCTCCGCCCGATAGCGCGGCCACCTGCATCACACTCTTTGCAATATCCGGATGGACTCTTCCGCCGGACTGTAGAACCGAAAACCTCTTCCGGCAGAATTCCCGCGTCTCATCCGATCCGTAAAGAGCCAGAGGCCAGATGATCCGGTCCCGGAGCAGGGAAGTGGTGTGGGGCTCATCTTCCGCGGGCTCATATCCGATCCTGGCGAGCAGCGGCTCGAAAATCCCCTTTGCGGTTGACGCAATCCGCTCTTTCCACTTCTCCGAAAGGATCAGATAGGAGCCGAAGAGGTTGCCCGCGATGCTCACCAGGGGGAGGAAGGCATCCTCATCCCTGTAGTGATCCAGGAAATCGAGGTACTTATCCGGCGTCAGGTTTGCGGCCTTGACCTGCTCGTATAGATCGCTCTCCAGCCCCCACCGGTCCTGGGGAGAGAGTACTTTCTCCTTCACCAGCGGGGCCAGGTTTTCCAGATCCTTCTCCTCATACCGGACCCGATAGAAGCCGGTCTGGCCGTCGTTGATCTTGAAGGCTGTGGTGCCCGGATCTATCGGTATCGTCTCAGAAACTTTTTCCAGAAGGATCGTCTCGGCCCTCGATTCCCCTTTTTCATCGAAGAGGCGCAGGATCACCGGCACGGGCCAGACCTGCTCCGAATCATTGGGCAGATAGGTAAATCTGCGCTGGGTCAGGGTCAGCTCATCGCTGTCCCGCCGGGCCTCGATGACCGGAAATCCCGGCTGCTCCACCCATCCCTTCATCATCCGGGTGATGGGGGCATCCGATGCCGCGGCCAGCGCGTCCCAGAGATCATGGCTGGAAGCGCATCCGTATTCGAACTTCTTCAGATAGCTTCTCAGCCCACCCTGAAAGCTCTCGGTTCCGATATACCCCTCGACCTGCCGGAGAATGCTGCCCCCTTTGTTGTAGATGATGGGCGCTGTGCTCGCGTTTATGACCACATGCTCGCCGCCCGGAATCTCGATGGGAAAGGTCTCATGCAGAGCATCCCGCACCAGGGCCACATGGGTCTCGGTATGGATGAACTGATCCCAGATCTCCCATTCCGGATAGTAGTGATCCACCACCCCGAAGCCGAAATAGGTGGCAAAGCTCTCGTTGAGCCAGAGGTATTTCCAGTCCGACGGCGTGACCAGGTTGCCGAACCACTGGTGCGCGGTCTCGTGCGCGATCACCTCGCAGATCCGCTCACGGCCCGCCTTGGAGGTGATCTCGGGAAAATCGAGGAGCAGGTTCTCCCGGTAGGTGATCGCGCCCCAGTTCTCCATCGCGCCGAACGCGAAGTCGGGGACTGCGATCTGATCCAGCTTGGGCAGGGGGAAGGGGATGTCGTAATATTCCTCGCAGTACTGCAGCGCCTTTTTCCCGAAATCGAGCCCAAGCTTTCCGTACCTGGTGAGACCCGGGGTCGTGATCACCCGAATCCTCGGGTCCTCCGAATCCCCGACGATGTCGAACTCGCCGATCCCCATGAAGAGGAGATAGGTTGACATCTTGGGCGTCGGCGCGAAACGGGTCAGCCGCCGGTTCTCATCGATCTTCCGCTCTTCGACCGGCAGGGTGTTCGCGATCGGGGTGAGTCGCCGGTCACAGACCATCTCGATCTCGAAGACGGCCTTCTGCTGCGGGTGGTCCATGCAGGGAAAGACCCTTCGGGCATCGCTCTCCTGGAACTGGGTCACTGCGATGTACCGGGTCTCCTCCCCGACCTTGTAGCCGCTCCGATAGAACCCGGCCATCTGGTCGTTGATGTTCCCTTCATATTCGATGAAGATTTCGATCTCGCCCTCGGCCGGCTCCGGAAGGGTAATGATCAGTTCCTCCTTCCGGGGCTCCGCAGAGAAGGCGCAGGGGATCTTTTCCCCGTCCCGGAGGATCTCGCAGCGCCAGACCGCAAGATCCAGAATGTTCAGTACAATGGTATCCGAAGGCTTTCGGACCTGAAAACGGATCTTTACATTTCCTGAGAACCGGAACCGGTCCGGATCCGGCTCCAGATGAATCCGATAGACGAGCGGCTGCATCATATTTTCATCCCTTTCCTTTTCCCTGATCGGAGCGTTTTCTCCCTCTTTGATATCCTCTTCCCCGGTTGAGCGGTCGTCGATTCGATCATCCGTATGGCAGACCCCTGAGAGCGGTCCGATGTTCAACTGCCGGCAGAGATACCGGGTCCTCCGGATCAGTTCCGCGAGGGGCCCCATGGGAATCCCCGTGTACTGCTTCAGAGTCCGTTCATCGGTTTCCCCGGTCCAGGCCAGGATGATGGCCGACTGCTGGGGCGACGGCGCTTTGACGGCAAAGCCGAAGCGGAGCATCTCCCTTCGGGCACTGTCGATGGCCGGTTCCATCTTCGCATAGACCGGTTCCAGATCGGAAAAAAAGCTTCTCAGATTCTCTTCCATATGGGGTTTGGGCCGCCATTCCCCCATTTCGATGAACCCGCCGGCCAGGGCGATCGCGATCTGCGGCTCCAGATCCTCGAAAACCCCCTGCCGCAGGCATTCCACCAGGGGCTGGGGCGTCTCCAGGCCGGTTCTGAGGGCACTCTTTCCCATTTCCGTGAGCCTGTCCTCATCATCGATCAAACCGAAGGCCCGCAGAGACTCGATCCGGTGGTCCAGGTCGAGTAGCAGCCCGGCGCGGCTCTCCTTCAACGGCTCCAGGTTTTCATAGTACTGTTCCATCAGTGCCCGGAAGGTCTTGGTGCCCCGGCCGTGGCAGAGGGAGAAATGGTCGCAGCCCTCGCAGGGAAGCTCCGGCAGAAAGGTCTCCAGCTCTTGGAGGCGCCGCTTCAGCGCAGCCTCTTTCCCCTTTGCCTCCCGGGGATGGGTATCTTCGATCCGCGTCATCTCCAAAGTCAGCCGAATCCGCAGATCCTTCAGCGCGGATACCGACTGGATGTGGCCGCTGCACCGGGCATTGGGGATCTCTTCTGCAAGACCCTGCCGGAACTCAGAGAGGTCGAAGCCGGTAAACGGCTCTTCCGCGTCTCCGGTGAAGGATCTCTCCAGCATATCTTTTGGAACGCCGAAGCGTGCCTGGCTGCAGAGCGCCAGCACCGTCCGGAAATCGCACCGGAACGCGCCCGAGAGGGAATGCTCGTCGGCCAGAAAGAGATCCTTGATCCGAACCGGGTCCGTGTCTGACTCGTGGACCGCGATGACCCACCCGGCATCATCGACCCCGCGGCGCCCCGCAAGCCGAATGATCCGGTTCCCGTCCCAGTGGGATATCTCCTCTGCCTCCTTGTGGGGCTCCGGAGTTTCCGATGCAAGAAAGAGTACACTCTTTGTACGGACATCCATCTCCGAAAGGGTTCCCGGGGTTCCGACGATCAGATCCAGTCCATCCATAGCCATGAGGTGCTCCATGAGCCGGTTCCAGAGGGGATGGTGGTTCTCGTGGACCGTACCGATCCGCCGGGCCAGCACCTCCTTGAGCAGGGGGGCCTCCTTGATGTCCGGGTTCTGGTCCAGAATGCGGCTCACCAGAGGTTCGGTCAGGGGGTCCCCGGCCTTTTTCGCGGCCTTTGGGCCTCTGAAAACCGCACTGTCACACTCACCGGGCGCGGCCGCAACCGCCAGGGCAGGGCCGAAGCCGGCCCCTAAAAATTCCAGCAGCTCGCGCATGAACTTGGGGGAGTCGGCATCAAAGGGCGACAGTTCTTTCAGGCTCCGCTTTACCCTTCCCGAGAGCTTTTTTCTGTCCAGCAGAGGCAGCAGTTCCCATTCCGAGGTCAGAAAGGCCGGAATCCGGGGCATCGGCTCGATATCTGCGTGATAGCTGCGGCAGGGCCGTCCCTTGAGGGTCTCCAGCCAACTGGCCACGGCATCGATGTTTGCAATCCCGCTTCCGACCCCAGCAACGGGAATGTCGGCCGGCAGGGCAAGGAGCAGGGCCTCCATCAACGCCCCGTCCTGTGGGTGATCCATCCGCTCCAGCCCGTTTAAGATCAAAGCCCCGGGCCAGGGGATGTCCTCGAGATCGGCCAAATGATCCAGCACCATGTCGAGGGGCCAGATCAGCACCGGGGCATTGAAATCACCCCCTTCCCCTCGGGTGAAGGTCGATGTTCCGATATGGGAGAGGGCCGCGGAGATCCGGAAGGTTCGGTAGTCATCCGTTTCCCTCCGGGGCTCCACATACCAGATCCGTTCCACATACCTGGACAGGATGGCGGCAATGGTCACTGCGATGACCGTCTTTTCAGCTCTTCCGGGCGTCGTGACGACCAGGTTCTGCTGTGCGGGGATGTTCTGGGCAAGTGGCTGCCAGATGGCCTCGCTGATGTCCAGGGGCTTTACATCGGCCTTTTCCAGCAGCTTCTCCAGTTTCGGGTCCAGCCTGGGGTAATTTTTCGGTTCGGTCATGCCTCATACCGCTTCCGGCCGAAGATCCCCTGATGCACCTTGTCATAGAGCAGATCCTGGTCCACATAAGGCCGCTTCTGCTCGTCCGGATATCCTATACCGATGATCGCCTCCACTTCGTACTTGTCCGGGATCTGAAGGGTCTTTCGGACGAAATCCGAGGCCGAGGACTTCTCGTCGTACTTCCGGTTCCGGATCTGACACCAGCACGCGCCCATCCCCAGCTCTTCGGCCATGAGCAGCAGAATGGCAGCGGCAATGGATGTGTCCTCCACCCAGACGTCCGATTTGGAGGTCTCTGCGATGATCGCGATGCCGACGGCCGCGCCCTTCAAAAACCCTGCGCCGTGGGGCTTGGACCCGGCAAGGGTCTCCAGGGTCTTTGCATCTTCGATCATGATGAATTCCCAGGGCCGGATCCCCCGGGAGGAGGGGGAGAGGAGCGCGGCCTTGAGCAGCAGCTCGATCTGATTATCCTCGATCTCCCTATCCTGAAACTTGCGGATGCTTCTTCGTCTCTTCAATATCTCGTAGAACATGGTTCCTCCTGTGAGTATTTCCGGCTGTGGATATCTCCGTGTGAACAGCTCTTTTTTCAGGTAGAATGGGGGTGATAATCCTTCATCGATTTTTGAACTTCATCTTCAGGCGATCTCGATCCGCACCCGATCCCCGTCCTCACCGCTCATCTCATCCAGCAATGCGGAAAAGAGGCGCTTCAGGTCGGCCGGAGAGGCCGGATTTCCCTCGGCCTCCAGCGCGGCTTTGATCCGTTCCATGGGAAGTTCCTGTTTTGGATAGGCTGCGAAAAGATCTATCATCTCCCGGATGAAGTCATCGGAGATATCATCCGGAAGCTCTCCCTTCTCCTGCATGTCCTCGGCAAACCGGGTCACGGACCGGGGGAGCATCAGGGAGACCTCTCCGTCGGAAAAGGCAGAGAAATGGGTTTGCAAGGTCTTGGTCCAGGTCTGGGTTAATCGGTCGATTTCTGCATTCAGACGCTCCAGCTTCTTGCCTGCAGTGATCGAAAGCGGCTCTGCTGCTGGTTTGAAAAAGCAGTGGGGGCAAAGGGGATAGTGGCGCAGATCCCCTTCGGTCAACTGGGTGCAGGTGATCAATTCCTCCAGCCTTGCGATCAGCTCGGAAAGCCCATTTGCCGGCATCAGCGGTATCTTGGCCAGTTGCCTCAGCTTTTGGAGCCGGGGATCGGATCGGAGCAACTCCTGGCGCTGCTTCTCTTCGTCGCCACTGAGTCGGGCCATACCATGGAGATAGAGATACGCATCGATATAAGAGCCCTTGAGCTGCCGGAGCCGCTGAAATGTTCCGTTTCGGAACTGGGGGGTCCGGTGCTCACCGAACCGGGAGATTCGGGTTAGAAGTTCGCTTTTCACTCCCCGCATCTGCCGAACCCACTCATCCTTTTCCAAAAACGCGGCCCCTGCCGCGGTGAGAAAGCTGGTCAGCTCTCCCATGTCCCGCACGAATTCCTGAAGGGAGAGCAGCTCGATGAGTACCTCCATTCCCTTTTTGCACTCTTCGAATTCCGACGCCTTGCAGGAGAAGTCCTTCAGGTTTTCGGCCAGGACATATCCCATCAGCCGCCTTGCAAAGTCTGTCAGATCATCAAGCTGGCCCCTGAATATCCCAATCTGATTCTCATGGATGAGGACAGCCCCCCAGAAGGAAATCTGCGAGGAGAGGATTTCCTGAGCCCCTTCGATCTCCTCAAAGAGCTTTTCCAGACGGATCCGAAGCTTTTCAATCGGCTCCCTCTTTCCCTGAAAAACCAACTGGGAAAGATGGGCCGGCAGTTTCAGAAGATCGAAGATATCCCGGACCAGCGCGGGGTTCCATTCCCGGGAGTGTTCGACGAATTCGAAATTCATCAGCTCCGGAAGGGGGCGGGCCGCAAGATCCGAGAGCCGGCCCGCGTCGAACCGGCCTCTGGAGAGTACCAGCACGAGATCTCCGGAGTAGATAAAGGCGGCCAGCAGGACTATGGCCCATTCAGCTTCCAGACGGACATCCTCCGGGGCCATATAGACGGCCCCGCCGATATCGATGATGAGCTTTGATCGATAGAGCCGCCCCTCATCTCCCTGTTCATCCACCGTTCGGAGCATAAAGCGGCCATACCGTGAGCGCATGGGCTCCACCTGCCCCCGGTCGTTCATCAGCTCCAGCCCCTCCATCACCGTTCGGGACTCGGGGGAGAACCTTCCGCCGGCAATTCCCCATAGCGCCTCCTGCGCCACCCGACCCCGGTCCGCAGCCGGAATGGGAATCGGAAAGAAAGGGTAGGCCGGGGCCTGGTCCGAAAAATGGCGGGAGAGGACAATGCCGCAGACCGTATTGACGAAATTCTTGAAGTTGATCCGCTCATTGGGAGATATCCGGGAGAGTTCCCGGATGTTGTGCCCCTCGGCCCACCGGAGCAGAGAGGCGGAGCGGCCCCGGTAGATCAGTTCAAAGGCCGGGCTCAGGTTGTCATCCAGCCACCGGAGCAGCTTTTTCAAAAATCCCGATGCCTTGATCTCATAGATGAACTCCGCATGATCCCCTGTTTCCGACGCCAACTCCATAGCCGCGGCATAACTTTTGAGCAGATTCCAGAAATAGGCGCTGCCCCGGGAGATCCGGAGAAAGACCTCCCCTGCCCCCGGACTGTCGTCGAATTCGGGCGGGACAAAGGGCTGGATAAAGTAGATCTTGAAGTCGAGCCGGGGAATCCGGGAGGTTCCTTCGTCAGGGGAGCCAAAGATGAGGTATCCTTTTCTGGAGGCGTTTCGTTCATACCATTGCAGATCGTGATACCAGATCCGGTATCCCGAGACATAGGTGTCATAGGTGCATTCCATGGTGCGCTTTAGCACCTCGTAGTAGTACCGGTCCAGCAGAGGAGGGGTGAGATCCTTTGTCCGCTTTTCGATGTTGGCGTCAAAGTTCTCGGTCTT
This sequence comes from Desulfobacteraceae bacterium, assembly GCA_011390345.1. Lineage (GTDB taxonomy): Bacteria > Desulfobacterota > Desulfobacteria > Desulfobacterales > JAABSP01 > JAABSP01. The sequence goes on along the minus strand of JAABSP010000012.1, from coordinate 48,145 downwards.
TTTCAGATCGATGAAATACTGATTGCTCAGAGAGTGGCGGGAGAGAAACTGCCCGTCAAGGGTCTTCATCAATTCTCCCAGCACGGAATCGACCCGCTGGAGCAGTTGTTCTGCGGGATCTCCCTGCCGGTTCCTGATCAAAGCGGGCGATGGAAGGATGAGATCCCGAAGCGCTTTGGGAGAGATCCCCTTTCGGATATGAATTCCGCCGGTTGTGAGCCGGTGCATGGACAGAGCCCGGATGATTCTGACGGCCAGCTCCCGGTGCTCGACCGGCGTGAAGCTGCGCTGGATGCGCGACTCGATGAGCTGATTGCAGTCGATCACCGATTTCACATCCGGAATTGCGCTGAAGGCGGGATTGGCCTTGATGAAGAGCCAGCACGCATCGCAGGTGATTATTCCCGGCTCATCTTCTGGCAGATCCCGGTCCAGATAGGGAGAGAGGATGTCCGACAGCATCCGGAGCACCGGCTCTCTTCCCAGCATCGAGATCTGGGCCAGCATCTCAACCGTTTCCGGATGAAACGGGAAAAGATGGGCAAAGGTATCCGGATCATTTTCCAGGTTGCTGTAGCAGGGGATGAAGGGTTCCAGGTGCGCTCTGATGCGCTCGAGGTTTTCCGCGGTAATGCCCAGAAGCCGGTTTGCCACGATTCCATCGAGGTCCCGCTCCGTGAGGCGGAGAGTTTCGAAATGATCCTGGAGCCCGAAGACCTGCTCCTGAAACTGGGGCCATTCAGCAGAGACCGTATCTTCTCCCCGGCCTTCTCTGCCGCCCCTGTCATGGCCGATCTCCCGCAATCCCGCCATGATCCGGAAAGCATTCTTCTCTCCCATCCGGCTCAGTTCCGACAGAAATTCAATGTCTGAAGCCAGAGCCGATTCGCTTCGGGCCTTGAGATAATCGGTCAGACCGTCCACCAGCAGCAGAAGCGCATGATCCGGAAACCGGCTGTTGAATTTTTCCATGATCCGATCAAAGGAATCCGGGGAGACGGGCAATTCGGGATGCTCATCATCGATGGCATCCTCCTGGAGCAGATAGCCCTGGATTTCTGCCAGCAGAAGTTCTCGAAGCGGCTGGATCGATGGCTCCACCGCGGCCCGTACCACCTTGTATCGTCCCTCGATGGCAGCGGCTGCCCTTGCGCACTGCTGATCCCTCAATGCCTCAGGGGGAAGGGTTCCCTCTGCAACGCCTGCGATCAGCGACATCAGATGGGTCTTGCCGGTTCCGTAGCTTCCCATCAAAAGGATTCCCCGGCCCGGCGGTTCCAGGTGAAGCTGCGGCAGGATTCTTTCTGCGATTGCGGCCCGGGTCTCCAAAGAGACGGCGAATGTATCGGCAAGCGCTGCTGCGGTCTGCGGATCTGCGGTGTCATCGATCCGAAGGAGGTTTTCGATGGGTTGAAAACGGATAAGATCACGGTACTTCATCGATTTGGCCCTTTTCTGCTATTGTAGCGGGTCCGGTTATCTCAACTCTGAATCCATCATGGATAAGCGTAGCTTTATCAACCGGGAGTGTCAAGGCATATGGAAGTGCCTGTCCGAATTTTACTCCCTTTTTTTCCTTGCTTTTTTTTTCACGAGCGATTACAAAAGTGATTTTTCATTCTTTTTTTGTTATGATTAAGGATTTGGATTTTTGCAGATACAGATGAAGGAGAGAGCATGGGGCTGATCGTACAGAAATTTGGCGGCACATCGGTTGCAAATCCGGATCGGATTCGCAATGTGGCAAAGCGTGTGGCCAGGACCTATGATGCCGGAAACGATGTGGTGGTGATTCTTTCGGCCATGGCCGGCGTGACCGATGGACTCATCCATCTGGCCAACAAGATGACCGAGACCCCGGACCGGCGGGAGCTGGACGTGCTGCTGGCCACCGGGGAGCAGACCACGGCTGCGCTGCTCTCCATGACATTGAAGTCCATGAACTACCCGGCCCGCTCCCTTTTGGGATTTCAGGCCGAGGTGAAAACCGACTGCGCGTTCGGCAACGCCCGGATCGTGGAGGTGGGAGCCGGCCAGATCAAAAATCTTCTGACGGACCACAACATCGTTGTGGTGGCCGGGTTCCAGGGGTGCGACACGGAGGGGAACATCACCACCCTGGGCCGGGGCGGCTCCGACACCTCTGCCGTGGCCATCGCCGCGGCCCTGAAGGCTGACAAGTGCGAGATCTTTACCGATGTGGACGGGATCTACACGGCCGATCCCAATGTCTGCAACAAGGCGAAAAAGCTTTCGAAGATCTCCTGCGAAGAGATGCTGGAGATGGCCAGTCTCGGGGCCAAGGTGCTTCACCTGCGGTCCGTGGAGTTCGCACTCAAGCACCATGTCCCCGTTTACGTCCGATCATCATTCAACGAGGAGGAAGGAACCATGCTCATCAACGGCGAGCAGGATATGGAAAGACCGGTGGTTTCCGGGATCACCTACAGCAAGAACGAGGCCCGGATCACCCTGAAGAAGGTCCCGGATCAGCCCGGAATCGCGGCAAAGATCTTCGGCCCCATCTCGGATGCCAATATCAATGTCGATATGATCATCCAGAACACCCGCGCCGGGGGCCAGACAGATCTCACCTTCACCGTGCCCAAGAACGAATACCAGAAGGCCCTGGATCTGGAGCGGGAAGTGGCGCAGCAGATTGGCGCGGAGGATGTCTTCGGCGACGACAACATCGCCAAGGTCTCGGTGATCGGCGTGGGCATGAAGAGCCATTCCGGCGTCGCGGCCCGGATGTTCTCGGCACTGGCCAAGGAGAACATCAACATCATCATGATCAGCACCTCCGAGATCCGGATCTCCTGCGTGGTGGAGCAGCGCCAAGCCGAACTCGCGGTCCGGGTTCTCCATACCGCATTCGGGCTGGATCGGGAATGATCCCAAGAGGTTGAATAGCGAAGATATCGTAAACCCCTATATTCGAGGACGAGGAAGCAGAGTCGATGAAGATTTCCCCAATCGCACAGGAGCTGAATGCCATCATCAAACGGGGCAACCCCTATCTGATGGAGATGTTTTCCAAGATCGGCCGCAGGCTCTTTTTCCCCAAGGGTATTCTGAGCCAGAGCGCGGAGGCCCGGCAGATGGCCTATGACAAGTTCAACGGGACCATCGGCATCGCCACCGAAAACCTGAGCACCATGTGCCTGCCCACGGTGATGTCCTTTATGAACGAGGAGAAGCTCAGGCCCAGCGATGCCCTCACCTATGCCTCCTCCTTCGGGGTTCCGGGGCTGAGGAGTCACTGGCGGGAGACGTTATACGAGAAGAACCGATCTTTGAAGGACAATGTACTCAGCCTGCCGGTGGTGACCAACGGCATCACCCACGGCATCAGCGTATTTGCCGATATGTTTCTGGACCCGGATGACGTGGTCATCTTCCCCGACAAGATGTGGGGCAACAACAACCTGGTCATGTCGGTGCGGGGGGATGCGCAGATCATCAACTATCCCATGTTCACCCAATCCGGGGGCTTCAACACCGATGCCTTTGAAAGTACGGTTCGGGAACAGGCGGACAACAACTATAAGGTAGTGGTCTTCTTAAACTTCCCCAACAACCCCACCGGATACACCATCAACGAGGCCGAGGCGGACCGGATCACCGAGATTCTGGTCAAAGTCGCGGCCGAGGGGACCAACGTCATCGCGGTGACAGATGATGCCTATTTCGGTCTGAACTATGAGGAAGGGCCTATCAAGGAGTCGATCTTCGCCCGCCTCTGCGGCCGGGAGCCGAGGCTTTTGGCGGTCAAGCTGGACGGAGCCACCAAGGAGATGTTCGTCTGGGGCCTTCGGGTCGGTTTCATCACCTTTGGAACCGTTGTGAATGGAAATGTGCCGGCCTTCTACGAGGCTCTGGAACGGAAGACCGCCGGCAATATCCGGGGAACCGTCTCCAATGCGAGCCACCTGAGCCAGTCCATTGTTTTGAAGACCCTGCTCTCCCCGGATTATGCAAAGGAGCGGGAGGAGAAGGTGGCGATTTTAAAGCGCCGGGCCAACCGGATCAAGGAGATTCTGGCCGATCCGAAATATGCAGATGCCTGGAATATGTATCCCTTCAACTCCGGCTATTTCATGTGCCTGAAGCTTCTGACCGTGGATGCGGAGAAGCTTAGGGTCCATCTGCTGGAGAAGTACAAGGTGGGGTTGATCGCCACGGGCCAGGCCGATATTCGGATCGCCTTCTCCTCAGTGGATGAAAAGAACCTGGACGACTTCTTCGAGTTCATCTACAAGGGGATCAAAGATCTCGAAGGCGGGGCCGGCGCCTGAGCCGATGGGAATTCTTCTCCAGAAACAGGCAAAGAAGCTTCAATCCTATACCCGGGCCGGCAAGTGGTTCATCCTCTTCATCCTCATCGGCCTCATTGCCGGCGCCGGCTCCATCATCTTTCACTATCTCTGCGGGCTCGGGGTCCACTATTTCATGGACATGATCGCGGGATACCGCCCCCCGGCCCCGGCCGGGGAGCACCATCTCCTGCCGCCCACGGAGAGACCCTTCAACCGATGGCTCCTCCTTTTTCTGCCGGCCTTCGGCGGCATACTGAGCGGCTGGCTCGTCTACACCTTCGCGCCCGAGGCCGAGGGGCACGGCACGGACGCGGCCATCGATGCCTACCATAACAAGGGCGGCTTTATCCGGCCCCAGGTTCCGGTAATCAAGACCATTGCTTCGGCCATCACCCTTACCACGGGCGGCTCCGGGGGCCGGGAGGGGCCCATCGCGCAGATAGGCGCGGGCTTCGGCTCTTTTCTGGCCACACGGCTGAAGCTGTCGGACCGTGAACGGCGGATCATGATGGCGGCCGGGATCGGCGCCGGCGTCGGCAGTATCTTCCGGGCCCCGCTGGCCGGCGCGCTCTTCGCGGCCGAGGTCCTCTACCGGGACCCGGAGTTCGAATCCGAGGTGATCATCCCGGCCGGAATCTCCTCGGTGGTGGCCTACTGCGTATTCTGCCTCGTATTCGGCTGGGGGTCCCTCTTCGAAGCCCCGCCTTTCCGGTTCCGAAATCCTTTGGAGCTGGGCCCCTATCTGGTGCTGGCCTTTGTGCTGGTCGGGGCCGGCATCTTCTATATCAAGGCATTCTACGGCATCACCGTAATCTTCCGGCGGATGAAGATCCCCAACCACATCAAGCCCGCGCTCGGGGGCCTCTGCACCGGCATCATCGGCTTCTATCTTCCCCATACCCTGGCCTTTGGCTACGGCTTCGCGCAGTTGGCCATTCTCAACCAGTTGACCATTCCCTTTCTGCTGACCCTGGCCATCGGAAAGATATTGACCACCTCCTTTTCCATCGGCTCGGGCGGCTCGGGCGGCGTCTTCGGCCCTTCGGTGGTGATCGGCGGCGCGATGGGCGGCGTGGTGGGCCGCTTCTTCAACGAGATGATGCCCGGGGTGGTGACTGAGCCGGGAACCTTCGTCATCGTCGGAATGGCCGGATTTTTCACCGCGGTCTCCAACACCCCTATCTCAACCATCATCTTTGTCTCGGAGATGACCAACTCCTACCATCTGCTACTTCCGTCGCTGCTGGTCTGCTCCGTGGCCTATCTCATATCCCAGCGGTGGACCATCTATGAAAAGCAGGTGAAGAACAAGCTGGCCTCTGCGGCCCACGCGGGTGAGTTTTTCGTGGATGTGCTCCAGAAGTTCCGGGTGCAGGATCTCATGCCTGTGGTGCGAAAGGTGGAGCTGATCCCCCAGGAGATGAGCTTCAAGGAGTTCAAGGAGTTCTTCGCGGAGACCAAGCAGCACTACTTCCCGGTGATGGACGAGCACTATCGGCTCAACGGGATCTTCTCCAGCACCGATATCCGCGGTGTCCTCTTTGCCGACGGCATCGAGCACCTGGTGCGGATGAAGGACATCTGCACCTCAGACATCATCGTCACCTTTCCCTCTGATGACCTCAACACAGTGCTGCAGAAGTTCACCCAGAAGAACATCGACAGCCTGCCGGTAGTCAGGGACGAGGATCACTGCATCCTCATCGGAATGCTCAACCGGAGAGAGGTGATCTCCTTTTACAACCAGAAAATCAACGAGATCAAGAGCAGTTCCGAATAGATCGGAGGCGCACCGGAATCGAAAGGAGAGATCAAAAAAGTGAATCCAGCGGATCAGGATTACGGAAAATGGCTCGGGAGGATGCGGGGAGAGCGGTGTGCGGAAAACCTGAAAACACACGGCTTCGATGCCGTTCTCGTTCCGGATGGGGTGAGCGCATGTACGGCTCTTCGGGAGCGTATCGAGGGGTATGAGACCTTCGGCGTCGGCGGCTCCGACACGGTGCGGAAGATCGGCATTCTCGAAGAATTGAAATCGGCCGGCAAGACCCTGTATGACCATTGGGAGACCGATACTCCGGAGCAGGATATGGAATTGCGCTTGAACCAGGGCCGGTGCGACTGTTTCTTCACGAGTGCAAACGCCATCTCCGCAACCGGAGAGATCGTCAATGTGGACGGCATCGGCAACCGGACCGCGGCCATGAGTTTTGGCCCCAAGGCGGTGATGATCGTCGCCGGTGTAAATAAAATCACGGATACTCTTCAAGATGCCCTGGAGCGCATTCGAACCGTAGCGGGCCCCATGAGAGCAAAAAGCCTGGGGATGAAGACTCCCTGTGCGGAGACCGGCCTCTGTGCGGACTGCAATTCTCCCCAGCGGATCTGCCGCGTCACCACCATACTTCACCGAAAGCCCATGAAAGCTGAAAAGGTCTCGGTGATCCTGATCAACAAAGCCTTGGGGTATTGAGATTTATGTCCGATGCTCCAAGGAGGACAAACCAAGAAGGACAAAATCGTTTGATTTTAAACACAAGGATGTTATTGTAAGAAGAACATGCCGATAAGGGCATCTATTATTTCCAGACGGAGGAGAGTTATTCTATGTTTCAGCGATCCAAAAAAGGGCTTGTTCTGCTCTTGGGAACTGCAATGATCTTTATTACATCTGCAGCCGTTGCACAGGATGCGCAGGAGAAAGAACAGGAGACAAAAGAGGCCGTGCAGGCGCAGTCCACAGAAAAAGTTGCCGTGGTCAACGGAACCGTTATCACTCAGAAAGTGTTTCAGCAGGAGACCGAGGCAGCCATCCAGCGGATGGCCATGCAAGGGCAGCAGCCCGACCCCCAGAAGCTGATGGAGATCCGGAAGGACATCCTGGAGAACATGATCAACCGGGAGCTGCTCTATCAGTATGCCCTGAAGGAGGGCTTCAAGGCCGATCCCGAAGAGATCGAGGCCCAGTTCGCGGAGCTGAAGGGTCAGTTTCCGGATGAGGAGCAGTTCAAGCAGGTGATCGAGCGGATGAAGACCACCGAGGAGCAGCTTAAAGGTCAGATCCGGCAGCGGCTGGTGGTCCAAAAATTCATCGAGGAGCGGATCTCAAAGGATATCGAGATCACCGACAAGGAAGTGAAGGAATTCTACGGGTCCAATCAGGAGATGTTCCAGCAGCCTGAGCAGATCCATGCCCGCCATATCCTGATCAAGTCCGAGCCGGACGCGACCGAGGCTGATAAGGCCGAGGCCAGGAAGAAGATCGGGGACGTCCAGGAGAAGGTGGAAAAGGGCGGCGACTTTGCAGAGCTGGCCAAGGAGCACTCCGAAGGCCCCAGCAGCGACCGGGGCGGCGATCTCGGATTTTTCGGCCGGGGCCAGATGGTCAAAGCCTTTGAGGATGCGGCCTTCGCACTCGAGGCCGGTGAGGTGAGCGATGTGGTCGAGACCCAGTTCGGCTATCATCTGATCAAAAAAGAAGAGGGAAAGCCGGCCTCGACACTGGAGTATGAGAAGGTCAAAGATCGGCTCCAGGATCTTCTGAAGCAGCAGAAGGTGCAGGAGAAGCTGGCCGGGCAGATTGAAGAGATCAAGAAGGATGCAAAGATCGAGCGGTTTTTGTAGCTGCTGGCTGGCAAAATGAGCTGAAGGGGTGGCCATTGCCCCCCTGAAACGGAATATATTTCAAGGAGCGCTTTCGAATGTCGGGAGCGCTTTTTGTTTGTCTGTCAAGTATGGTGGAAAAGATATGCGGTGAAAGTCGGATGCCTATTTGTACAGATGACACCGCACCAGCCGGGTCTCATGGGAGAAGTCCGGTGGATCGACCCTGGGGCAGATATCCATGATATCGGGACACCGGGTATGAAACCGGCAGCCGGAGGGCGGCGCGGCAGGGGAGGGGGTCTCTCCCTTTACCAGCCTCTCCTCCCGCTCGCCGATTTTGGCCTTTCCCGGATCGGGAACCGCGGCAATCAGCGCCTTTGTATAGGGATGAAGCGGATCTTCGATGATGTCTGATGTCGGCCCCTGCTCCACGATGGTTCCGAGATACATCACCGCGGTCCGGCCCGCGATGTTGCTCACCACGCTCAGATCATGGGAGATGAAGAGGTAGGAGAGACCGTGGCTCTTCCGCAGATCCATGAGCAGGTTGATCACCTGGGCCTGCACCGATACATCAAGTGCGCTCACCGGCTCGTCACAGACAATGAAGTCGGGCCGCAGGGAGATGGCCCTGGCAATGTTGATCCGCTGCCGCTGCCCCCCGGAGAACTCGTGGGGATACCGGTAGATGGCCTCTTTGTCCAGCCCTACCTCGGCCATGAGCCGCTTTGCGTGATCCTCCCGGCCTCCCTCCACCATCTTGAACTGCGCGATCCCCTCGGTGACGATGTCTAAAATGTTCATCCTCGGGTTGAGGGAGGAGAGCGGGTCCTGAAAGATGATCTGCATCTGTCTTCTCAAGTGCCGCCGCTCCCGGGAGGAGAGGGTCACGAGATCCCTGCCGTTGAAGAGCGCCTGCCCCTCCATTGCGGTCTCCAGCCCGATGAGGGTGCGGCCCAATGTGGTCTTGCCGCAGCCCGATTCCCCGACAAGGCCCAGGGTTTCCCCCTTCTGTATCGAAAAGGTGACGCGGTCCACCGCGCGGACATGCCCCACGATCTTTGAGAAGATCCCCCGCTGGATCGGAAACCAGGTCTTCAGATCCTTTACATCGAGAAGCGGGGAGGGCGGAGCTGAGATGGAATCTGCCTGAATGATTTGCGCCATTTCTTATTCCGCCTCCGGCGGTTTTCCGACCAGCTCGTGAGCCGCAAAACAGGATGCCCGATGCCCCTCCTGCACCTCGTACAGGGGCGGAACCTCGGCCGCGCACCGGTCAAAGGCATGGGGACACCGATCCCGGAAATGGCATCCTGATGGATATTCAAAGGGAGAGGGGACTTGCCCGCGGATGGCCTTCAATTTCCCCTTTGCCCCGGTCAGCTTGGGGATTGACGCGAGCAGCCCCCGGGTATACGGATGCGCAGGGGCATTGAAGATCTGCTCCAGTGTCCCTTTTTCCGCGATACGTGAGGCGTACATCACGGCCACCCGGTCGCACATCTCCCAGACCACCCCCATGTCATGGGTGATGAGCAGAATCGAGGTATCCTTCCGCTTCAGCCCCCGGATCAGCTTGAATATCTGCGCCTGGATGGTCACGTCGAGCGCGGTGGTCGGCTCGTCTGCGATGATGAGGGCCGGCTCCAGCATCAGGGCCATCGCGATCATCACCCGCTGCTGCATCCCGCCGGAAAGCTGGTACGGATAGGCATACATCCGCTCCTCCGGGTCCGGAATCCGCACCTTGGCCAGCCACTCCCGGGCCATCTCCCAGGCCGCTTTTTTGTCCATCTTCCGGTGAAGCCGGATGGTCTCCACCAGTTGCCGGCCCACACGGTGCAGAGGGGATAGGGCAGCCGACGGCTCCTGAAAGATCATGCTGATCTCCTGCCCCCGGATGTTGTGCAGCTTTGAAGCCGGAAGCTCCAGAAGGTCTTTCCCCTGAAACCGGATCTTCCCCCCCGCGATCTTTCCCACAGGCCCCGGAATGAGCCGGAGGATCGAAAGCGCGGTCACCGATTTGCCGCAGCCCGACTCCCCCACCAGACCCAGCACCTCCCCCGGTTCGATGGCAAAGGAAACCCCATCCACAGCCCGAAAGATGCCCTCGTCCGTCTCAAAGGTGACGATCAGATCCTCCACATCGAGGAGTCTGCCATTATGTGCTTTACCTTCTACCATCATTCCAGCCGGATGTACCGTTTCGGATCATAAGCGTTTCGGACCCCTTCCCCCACGAAGACCCCCAGCAGCATCACCGTAAAGAGGGCAAGGGAAGGGTAGAGGATCAGCCACCAGGCCCACCGGTACTGCTGGGCCTGAAAGAGCAGCTCTCCCCAGCTCGGAGTGGGGGGCGGCAGGCCGAAGCCGAGGTAGTCGAGCGCGGCCAGCGCGCCGATGGCCCCCACCAGCGAGAAGGGAAAAAAGGTGATCACCGGGATCATCCCGTTGGGGAGAATGTGTTTGAAGATGACCTTCCAGGTCGGAATCCCCATGCACTTGGCCGCCTCCACAAATGGGAGCCGCCGGAGCCGCAGGAATTCCGCGCGGATATAATAGGAGATCCCGATCCAGTTGAAGAGGCCGTAGCAGAAGAGCAGCAGCATGAAGCTTCTGCCGTAGACCGAGCCCATCAGGATCATCACATATAAAAAGGGCAGAGCGCTCCAGATCTCGGTGAGTCTCTGAGCCGTGATGTCGATCAGCCCCCCGTAATAGCCCTGGAGCGCGCCCGCGATGATCCCGATCAGCATGGAGCCGGCCACCAGCAGAAATCCGAAGGTGAGCGAGGTGCGCAGGCCGTAGAGAATCCGGGCAAGGACATCCCTCCCCGCGCCGTCGATCCCCATGATGTGGCCTTCTGCCGGCTGATACGGAAACCGCACTTCCATGCCGATGAAGTGGACGATGTAGTTCCGGCCCTTGATCTGCAGCCGGATCGGGTCAACAGGTGCTTGGGTCCGGCGGACGGCAAACTCCCGCACAACGGCCTTGTCGGCCTTGGGGATATGGGGCCAGAGGTTTGACGGATCACTGTAGAGCGCCCCCTCTTTGTCGAAGCGCATCTTCACCGGTTCAGCCCGTTCCCCGGTCTCCCGAAAGGTGAGGCGTACCGTATCGGGCGGCGCATCTCTGGGGGTGAAGGTGGAGAGGGATATCTGTACCCGATCCTCGCCGAATGCGTCGGTGGCATGGGTGAAGCGGGAGGCCGGTTGATTGGCAAATCGGCGCTGAACCGCTGCCTTAACTTCTTCGGGAAGCTCGATGTATCCGGAAAGCTCGGTTCCCTGAACCTCCTCTTCGGTCTTCTCCACAAACGGCGCAAAGGCAAGGGATCGCTCGATCTCACCATTTGGCAGGATATCGACCCTGCCGATTATGGGAACCGGTGTAAAGGATGCGGTAATCTTTTTGGATACCTCGATGGAGGCCGGCTCTATCGATTCATACGGCCCAAAGGGAACCGGCGGAAAGATCATGTAATTGTCCGGATTTTCGGCAAAAGCCGGGATATCTGCGATTTTTTTATAGTCGGGCCGGGTGAGCAGTCCGGTGCCGGTGAACTCGTCTTCGGTATAGAAGCTGAAGATCGGAAAATAGGAGCTGTCGTTGAACCGGACATATAAGGGGACGTTGTTGCAGATCAGCTCGGAAAAGAGGCTGATGAGGAAAAGCCCGGAAAGCAGCCAGAGGGAGAAGTATGCCCGCTTCACCTCCTTGAAGCGCCGGATGCGCTTTAATGTCATGGGGTTTCGGATGAATCGGGAGAGGAGCGGCATGGGTGCGGATCAATTCCCCTGGAAGTTGATTCTCGGATCGATCACCACATACGCGAAATCCGAAAGCACGTTTCCGATCAGCCCCAGCACCGAGGTGATGGCCAGAATCCCCATGAAGATCGGATAGTCCCGGCCCACGATCGCCTCCAGACTCAGCCTGCCCATGCCCGGGATCTCGAAGACCTGCTCGATGACCACGGAGCCGGCAAACATCACGGTAAGGATCGCGCCGAATCCGGTGGCGATCGGGATCAGTGCATTCCGGAACGCGTGGCCCCAGACTGCCCTGCGGAAGGTTCCCCCCTTGGCCAGTACCGTGCGGACGTAATCCCGGCTGATCTGCTCCAGAAGGGAGTTTTTCATCAGAAGGGTTAAAATGGCAAAGTTTCCGATCACATAGCAGAGCACCGGCAGAAACATGTGCATGAAGATATCCTGCACCTTGCCGTAGAAGCTTAGCTGCGCGTAGTTCTCCGATTGGAATCCGGCCACCGGAAAGATGTCCCACAGGCCCTCCACGGTTCCGGAGAGGAGCATCTTCAAAACCATGCCAAAGGCAAAGGGCGGGATGGCATACCCCACAAAGACGATGACGCTCGAGAGGAAATCGAAGGTGGAGTCATGGCGCAGGGCCTTTGCGATCCCCAATGGAATGCAGACGAGATAGGAGAGGAAAAACCCGGTGAGGCCGAAGATGAGAGAGACCTCGAACCGCCCCCCGATGATCTGCCAAGCGGTCTTGTCAGGATATTTGTAGGAGTGCATCTGCGTTCCCAGCCGCTCCTCCACCAGCCAGTTCCAGTACCGGACGTGGAAGGGCTTGTCAAAGCCGAAGTGAGCCTCCAGAGCCTTGCGCTGGGATTCGGAGATGGAGGCCGCCTCGGCCCCGGGCCTGGCCTCGCCCTCGCCGATGCCCCGCATCTGCATGATCGCCTGCTCCACAGGGCCTCCGGGCACGAACTGGATCAGCGCGAAACAGACCAGGGTAATCCCGATGAAGGTGGGGAGGATAAGCAGGATGCGCCTGATGAAGTAGTCCATTCGTTCCATAAAAAGCAGTATAACATCATCTGCGGGGAAAGCCCAAAAAATTTTCCACAAGAGATTGGAGCAGCTTCATCTCTCATGTTGAATATTTCTTTCGATTCACCTATTATTAAACATGCTCGAAAGGAGTGTTAAAAGTAAAACTCCATGACAAATATGCTCACGCCAATGAATAAGGAGACTTTTTCATGTTGATTCCATCACAGCGCCACCTCTTCGATATCCCGGAGGATGTCGCCTACCTGAACTGTGCCTTTACAGCGCCGCTGCTCAAATCGGCAGCAGAGGCCGCAGCCGGAGCCGTAAAGATGAAATCCAATCCCTGGACTCTCACGCCGCCCCATTTCTTCTCGCTGGCCGAGACGGTGCGGGAGGGATTTGCCCGTCTGGTAAGCTGCAATCCAAATGATGTGGCCATCATCCCCGCGGTCTCCTACGGCATTGCCGTTGCGGCCAGAAATATTCCGGTAAAGGCCAACCAGGCCATCGTCCTGCTCCAGGATCAGTTCCCTTCCAATGTCTATGTCTGGCGGCGGGTGGCTGAGGAGAGGGGGGCTGTGATCCGCACCGTGCCCCGACCCGAGGAGAGCCGATGGACACCGGCCGTGCTCGATGCCATCGGCGAGGATACAGCAGTGGTCGCTCTGGGCAACTGCCATTGGACCGACGGCACATTCATCGATCTCGTCGAGATCGGGAAAAGATGCCGCCAGGTCGGCGCGGCGCTGGTGGTGGACGGCACGCAATCTCTGGGGGCCATGCCCTTTTCGGTTCCGGAGGTCCAGCCCGATTTTCTCGTGACCACCGCGCACAAATGGATGCTGGGCCCCTACAGCTTCGGATACTGCTATGTCGCGCCCAAGTGGCAGAACGGCACCGCGCTGGAGGAGAACTGGCTCAACCGGGCCGACTCGGAAAATTTTGCCGGGCTGGTCGATTACAAGGACGATTATCAGCCCGGAGCCCGCCGGTTCGATGTCGGGGAGGTGAGCAATTTTTTCCTCTCTCCGGTCGCGGCCCGAACCCTGCAGCAGATCCATGAATGGGGAGTCGAGAATATTGCCCGAACCCTGAAGGCAAAGACATCGGCTATCGCGGCAAGAGCCCGGGAGCTGCGGCTTCTTTGTGCCCCCGAGGATGCAAGATCCCCGCACATGATCGGAATTTCGGTTCCGGGCGGCTTCGGAAAAGATCTTCCCCGACAGCTTGCCGAAAAGAAGGTCTATGTCAGCGTCCGGGGAACCGCTATCCGGATATCGCCCCATCTGTATACGGTCGATGCGGATATCGACCGGCTCTTCGAAGTGCTCGGTGCGGCGATCAGATAAATCGGTTCAGGGATCAAAATTAGAGAGGATTTGTTCGCATTCTTCCTTGACCTGTACCAGCAGGTCTGATATCTCTTTAAATGGATTTTGAAATTGGGTTCAGCGAATGAGGAAGGATCATGACGACACTTGGCCGCACCAAAGAATTCGAGTCGATTCCCCGCCGCATCTGTCATATTTTCCCGGCAGCCCTGCTTGCGGGCATTCTTTTTCTTGCCGGGTGCGGCGGAGACGGGGAGCCGCCCCTGCAGCGGATAACCCAACCTCTCCGGCAGTCGACCGATACCTATTCCGTCATCCTCGAGAACATGAAGGAGGATGGGAACTTTTTCAAGGATTATTATCACCGGTATCGGATACTGACGCCGAAGAAGCAGGATGTAACGAACTGGGTGAAGGTTCCCAAAAATTTCTACAACTCCACGGAGATGCTGTTGGGCATGGCCCTTGCCGGGATGAAGGGCGGAGAACCGCTCATGGCGGCCGCGCCCCCCGGATACCAGTTTGTCGGGGACCCGCGGTATGGCCGATGGCGTTCCGGCCGGGGAGGGGAGTACTGGGAGTTCGAGGGAGACGGGCCTCTGTTCGACGAACTGGAGATCGACATCGACCTCCCTCACATCTACCGGCATGACTACCGGAGCTATCGGAAAACTCATTCCAAAGGCATCCCCTATTTCGGCAGCAAGAACCAGTTCGGCACACAGGGGACTTACACGAAGAAGAGAAAGCCCGATTTCTACGAGCGGCGCATGGCCAGGCAAAAGGTCAGCAAAGCATCGTTTGGGGATAAGGTGAAGCAGGCAACCATCGGACGGACCCGGTCGAACTTTAGAAGCCGGGCCGGGGGCAGGGGGAAATAAAATGGAGATTCTCGACAGACTCGTCACTGCGCTCATCTATATCGTCATTTTTTATGTTCTCTTCTTTCTGGGGAAGCTGATCTACGGCCTGATCCATCGGGATTACAACCTGACCCATGAACTGGTAGAGAAGGACAACCCGGCCGTCGCGGTGGCGCTGATGGGCTACTATTTCGGCTTGGTATTCTCTATCGGCGGCGCGATCGTAGGGCCGAGCCACGGGATCATCATCGATCTCATCGATATCGGAATCTACGGTCTACTGGGCATCCTTCTTCTCAATGTCTCCTGGATCCTCTGCGACAAGGTGATGCTGCCCCGATTCAAGATCAGCGATGAACTGATCCGGGATCAGAACTGCGGTACCGGCGCGGTTTCGTTGGGAATGAGCGTGGCCACAGGGCTGATCATCTTCGGCTCGGTATCGGGCGAGGGGGGGAGCATCTGGACCGCGATCGCCTTCTGGGGGCTGGGCCAGTTGATCCTGATGATCGCCGGTGCGGTCTATGCCAAAGTGCTCCCCTTTGATGTCCATGACGAGATCGAAAAGGACAATGTCGCGGCCGGGGTGAGCTTCGGCGGCGCGCTCATCGGCATCGGTATCGTGGTGGGGCTTGCGGCCGAGCGGGACTTTCATGCCTGGGATACGGATCTGCCCAATTATGCCTTTGTGGCGGTGCTGGGCATCCTGCTGCTGCCGGCCATCCGGTTTCTCACCGACAAGATCCTTCTGCCCTCGGTGAAGCTGACCCACGAGATCATCGCACACGGCCAGGAGAAGCCCAACATCGGCGCGGCCTTTATCGAAGCCTTTTCCTACATTGCGGCCGGATTTGTCGTCTACTGGTGTGTCTGAAGACCGCTCTTTCGGCCTGATTTTAAAGGCCGCGCTCTTTGCCACCGGCTGTGCCGGAATCGTGGCCGAGTTC
This sequence comes from Desulfobacteraceae bacterium, assembly GCA_011390345.1. Classification (GTDB taxonomy): domain Bacteria; phylum Desulfobacterota; class Desulfobacteria; order Desulfobacterales; family JAABSP01; genus JAABSP01. The sequence goes on along the minus strand of JAABSP010000012.1, from coordinate 32,271 downwards.
GTTCTCTCTACCCTGGCCACATATCTGTTGGGGAACGCCATCTTTCAGTGGACCGTGATGATGTCGCTGATGCTGTTTGCAATGGGCGTCGGCAGCCGGTTGAGCCGCTTTTTCCGCAAAAACCTGCTGGATGCATTCGTGATGACCGAGTTCACCCTGTCGGTGCTCTGTGCGCTCAGTGCAATCCTCGCCTACAGCCTGGCTGGATTTTTCGAATGCTTCCAGTGGATCATCTATGTGCAGGCAATGGTCATCGGAAGCCTCATCGGCCTGGAGATCCCTCTGGTCACCCGGATGAACGACGCATATGAGGAGCTTCGGATCAACATCTCGGGGGTGATGGAGAAGGATTATTACGGCGCGCTCTTTGGCGGGATTATCTTCGCCTTTTTTGCGCTGCCCTATCTCGGCCTGACCTATACGCCTATCGTTCTGGGGAGCATCAACTTTCTGGTGGCCGGGCTGATCCTCTGGCGATTCTATGATCTTTTAGAGCGGAAACGGCTTCTGGTGAGCGCATTTGCCGGGGTCTTCTGTCTTCTGCTGATGCTCGGTTTCTTTGCCAATCCGGTGATCACCTACGCGGAGCAGCGCCGGTATGCGGACAAAGTGATCTTCTCCGCGCAGACGCCCTACCAGAAGATTGTCATGACCCGTTGGAAGAACGACTACTGGCTCTATCTCAACGGTCAGGAGCAGTTCTCCACCGTTGACGAGGAGCGGTATCACGAGCCCCTGGTTCATCCGGCCATGATGCTCACGCCAGACCGGAGCCGGGTGCTGATCCTGGGCGGCGGAGACGGTCTCGCGCTTCGGGAGGTCCTCAAGTATAAGGATGTGCAATCCGTGACGCTGGTGGATCTCGACCCGGAGATGACCCAGTTGGGGCAGACCCATCCCATGCTGCTTTCGGTCAACCGATATTCCATGCTCGACGACCGGGTAACCATAATCAATATGGATGCGGCCGGATTTTTGCAGAAGGATGATTCCCACTACGGCGTCATCATTGCGGATCTGCCGGACCCGGACAGTGTGGATCTGATGCATGTCTATTCGGTTGATTTCTACGGCAATGCAAAGAGCCGTCTTATCCGCGGCGGGGTCTTCGTCACCCAGGCCGCAAGCCCCTATTTTGCCCGGATGGCCTTTCAGTGCATCGTCAAAACGGTGCGGGCCGCTGGTTTTTCTGTCCTCCCCTATCACAATTCCATTCCCACCCTTGGAGAATGGGGGTGGGCATTGGGGGTTCCTGAGACGGAAATGGATGAAGCTCGATTGAAATCATTGATGCTGGCCATCGATTTTGATGGCATTGATACTCGTTTTCTCAACACCGATGCGGTTGTCTCCATGCTCCATTTTGGAAGGGGCGTACTCGAAGAGGAGAGGATGGCAGGGATTGAGACCAATTCCAGAAGCCGTCCGGTGTTGTACAGATACTATTTGAAGGGTTCTTGGGGAATTTATTAGTGCTGAAATATCTTGACAAGCCAAAGACTTTTGAATTAAGAAAATAATATAAGGTCAAGTGTCGTCGGTCTTCGGTTCCCAAACCTTAGTGGCAGCAAGCCAGTAAAAAACGGAGTGAACTTATGTTAGAGATGAGAAAGGGTTCCGGCAGGAGCACGTCATGGTCAGCATTGACGAAGTTTTTCTGGGTCGCATTCATATTCCTTTTTATCGGTGGATGCACCAAGATTCTCAATGATGCCGAAATGGCGGATCAACGGGAGCAGCAGGCTAAGACCGATCTGGAGCTGCTCAAGCCCCCGATGGATATCAATTTCGAGCAGCCCCTGACCTTGGAGGATGTCATCAGCATCGGACTGCGCAATAACCTGGAAGTCCGCATTGCCAAGCTCGATGAGGAGATCGCGGACAAGGAGACCCTGGCCAAACGGCTTCAGATGCTGCCCGGTCTGGTCGCGGATGCCAGGTTCGAGTATCGGGACAAGCTCCGGAAGAGCGATGTCTACAACTGGCGGCTGGACCAGGATCAGAAGGATTATACGGTTTCGGAGCTGAAGGATTCCTTCCGGGCCAACCTGACCCTCACTTGGAACGTGCTGGACACAGCGCTCGCGTATGTCCGCTCCGGCGCCTCGGAGATGCGGGAGCAGTTTCTGGAGCAGAAGCGGGTCCGGCAGGCCCAGCAGTTGGCTCTGGATATCGTGGGGGCCTACTGGCAGGCCGCAGCTCTGGAAGATGCCCTCGACTATGTCCATTCGGTGGAGAAACGGCTGAAGATCGTCAAAGGTCGGATCGACAGCGCGGTGGCCTCTGGAGATCTGGACCGGATGGATGCGGCCGAGGCCGAACTCCGGCTCAAGGAGCTGGAACTGACGGTCCGGCAACTCCAGGCCAATCTCTCCTCGGCCCGTCTGGAACTCTCCCAGCTCATGGGCTTCAATCAGAACGTCCAGTACACCCTGGCCAGACCGCCCATCAAGCCCATTGTCGCGGCGCTTCCCCATACCAAGGAACTGGATATCGACTCTCTGGAGGAGTATGCCCTGGTGCATCGCCCCGAACTCTATCAGCGTGACATCCAGGTCCTGATCCAGAAAGAGGAGACCAAGGCGGCCATTTTGAACCTCTTTCCGGGACTCAACTTCTTTGCGGCCTCCCATTATGATGACAACCGGCTCCTCTATGCCAACACCTGGAACAGCGTCGGTGCGGGGGTGAGCTGGAATCTTCTCGACCTTCCCTCGAACATTGCCAGGCTGCAGGGAACGAAAAAGACTGTCAATATGGCAGAGGTGGAGCGGCTGATGATGACCGTCGGCGTCATCACCCAGGTGCATATCTCGCTTCTCGATTATGCCATCAAGGTGGACCGGTTCCGGCTGCTGGAAGAGACCTTTCAGCTTGCCGAGAATCTTCTGGATATGGCCAAGGCCAAAAACAGTGCCGGCCGCCTGCCGGAGCTGGCCGTCACCCAGCGCTATCTGGAGGAGATGGCGGCAAAGCTGAGAAGGGACGAGGCTGTTGTCGATATGATGGTGGCGCACAAACGTCTCTGTGTCAGCATCGGCATGTTTCCCCAGGACTGCGACACGAGCATTCTGCTGGGCAGCGGCGATGTTTCAGGCGTCGGGTATGACCTCGCCTCCGGAGAGCTGGCAAATATGGCCGCGGATAATTACGCAGCCGGTTCGGGTTCGGAGATCGACACCATGGATCTGGGCGGCGCTTCTCCCTATGGCAGCGGAAGCGGATATCCGGCCGAAGATGCGGGCTTCACCGATGCCGGAGCCGGGACAGTACCCCCTGCCGGCGGAGGGGTGGGTGGAACAGGGGGAGTAGCGGGCGGAACCGGCGGAGCGGTCGATCCCTGGTCAGATACTTCAACCTACGAAGATGACTATTCGGCCTCCAGGGGTTGGTCCAACGCAGCATCTGACCGTTTTCTCTGGAAGGTGCAGATGGGCTCTTTCACCAAGGCCGGAGGGCCGGCCAAGCGGATCGACCAGATCAAGGATCTGGAACTGCGGCTGGCAGATAACCGGGATGCCCGGGTCAGCACCAAAAACCTCAACGGAAAGCTCTACAACCGGGTGCGGTTGATGGGATTGACTGAGCCCGAAGCCAAGCAGCTTGCCCAGAATCTGAAACAAAACGGGATGGAGTACTGGGTGATCCCGCCGACGAGTAATCACTGGTAATCGTTGCACAAAAAAACAGTATCTGTTTGAACGAAACAAAGAACATCCATATTATCGAAACACCGATAAAGGGAGGTGACATATGTTGAACCTGATGAAACTGGAACGCAGGATCGTCCTCGACGGAGCTGCTGTGGCACATGTGATCGATCATGCGGTCGATGATCATGATGACGCACAGGTTCCGGACGGGTCTGCGGTCCCGGATAACATGGCAGGCGCGGAGCACATTTCATTTTCCGCAGATGCCGCGGCCGGTGCGGCCGCACTGCTGAGCGATCCGGACACCCAGATCTCTGACGGGGTTTCGGCAGATGGCGACCTCCCTGCGGATGGGCCCGAGGCTGCGGACGGCCCGGTGATGAGAGCGGCTCCGAGTACTGGGGATGGAACGGTTACAATGAGCGAGGATGGGACTCATACATTCAGCCTTGCCGATTTCGAGAGTGCCTACACCGATCCGGAAGGCGACCCTCTCCTCAAGATCCAGATCACCAAGCTGGAGTCGGCCGGTTCCCTTCTGCTCAACGGGCAGGAGGTAGGGCTCTATGATGAGATTTCGGCCACGGATATCCAGGCCGGGAATCTCACCTTCGTGCCCAATCAAAATGCAAATGGAAGCCCTTATTCCGACTTTCGGTTCAAGGTGCATGATGGCACGGCATACAGCGTTACGGCTGCAAACATGGTCATCGATGTGACGCCGGTCCAGGATGCCCCCACAGCGCTGGACAATACCGTAGTGACTGACGAGGATACCAGCTACGTCTTTGAGCGGAACGATTTTCTCTTCAATGATGTGGATGTAAACAGCGGCGATACGCTGCAGGCGGTCCAAATTACCGATATCGATCCTGCGGGTACGCTGCAGTTCAACGGAGAGGCCGTCGGGGCCGGCGATGTGATTGCGGTGGAGGATATCGTGGCCCGGCGGCTGATCTTTGTTCCGGCAACGGATGCAAACGGCGCGGGGTATTCCGGCTTCGGCTTCAAGGTTTCCGATGGTAAGGAATTCAGTGCCGATGCCTATCGTATGACGGTGGATGTCAATCCGGTCAACGATCTGCCCAAGGCATCGGATCAGGCCGTCACCCTGCAGGAGGATACCCCCTACACCTTCAAGGTGGACGACTTCGGGTTCACCGACCCGGATACCGGAGACAGCCTGCAGTCTGTTCAGATCAACCAGTTGGAGACGGCCGGTACCCTGATGCTCAATGGCCGTGAGGTGAATGTCAACGAGCAGATCACCCGGGCTCAGATCGAGGCCGGAGAATTCATCTTTGTTCCGGATGCGGACGCCAACGGCGCGGCATATTCCAATTTCCGGTTCAAGGTCAGCGACGGAACGTCCTTCAGCCAGTCGGCTTATACCCTGGTGATGAATGTCACACCGGTCAATGATCCGCCCACCTCTGCGGACAACACCGTAACCACAGGCCAGAACACCGATTATACTTTCAAGATCTCCGACTTCTCCTTCAACGATGTGGATGAGGGGGATTCCTTTCAGACCGTGAAGATCACCCGGCTGGAGGCAGCGGGAGATCTGTTGCTCAACGGCCAGGCCGTTTCCCTCAACCAGGAGATCGATGTCGATCAGATCGAAGCCGGAAATCTGCTCTTTGCCCCGGCCTCCGATGCCAGCGGCAATGGATATGCCAATTTTGGATTCCAGGTTTCCGACGGCACGGCCTACAGCCAGTCCGCATACAATATGAATATCAATGTGACCGTGGGCAACATCCCCCCTTCGGGAACTAACGAGACCGTGGTCATTGCTGAGGATACACAGCATATCTTTACCCGGGAGGATTTCGGCTTCAGTGATCCGGACGGTGGAACCTTCACCCAGATCAGGATCACACAGCTCGAGACCGCAGGGGAGCTGCTGCTCGATGGCCAGGAGGTGGCCCTCAATCAGGAGATTGACATCGCGGCCATCGACGAGGGGGATCTGGTTTTTGTTCCGAACAAGGATGCCTACGGCGATGATTACGCGACCTTCCGCTTTAAAGTCCATGACGGGACCGCATACAGCCTCAACGGCAACACCATGACCATGGATGTGACTCCGGTGCAGGATGCCCCGACCTCCATCGACAACACCGTCACCGCACTGGAGGTCGATCCGGAGACCTTCGATCCTGGATATCGTTTCCAACTGCAGGATTTCATCTTCAACGATGTGGATCTCACAGACAGCATGGCCAAGGTGCAGATCACCGATCTGTCCATTAAAGATGGTGCTTCTCTGCTGCTGAACGGCGTCGCGGTCACCGAAGGAACCGAGATCTCGGCAGAGGATATCATGGACGGTGATCTGGTCTTTATTCCGGTTGAATATGAGCATGGAGATGATTATTCGAGCTTTCGGTTTGAAGTCCATGACGGCACTGAATACAGCCATTCGGACTACACCATGACCATCGATGTGGCCCCGGTGAACCAGCGGCCTCAGGGGCCTGCGGACCCGGTCTCAATCGAGGAGGATACCGAATACACCTTCAAGCTGGATGATTTCAAATATAAGGATTTCGATGGCAATGATCTCCAGGAACTCTGGATCACTAAGACCGCTTCGGCCGGAACCCTGCTGCTCAACGGCGAGGATGTCAATCTCTTTGACAAAATCTCCCGGGAGCAGATTGAAAATGGTCAACTGAAGTTTAAACCGAATGCGGATGCTTACGGCGATGGAAACCATCCTATAAACGAGTTCGAATATGCCGATTTTCAGTTCCGGGTCAATAACGGAGTCAAATACAGCGCAGACGCCTATCTGATGCCGATCATCGTAACGCCGGTCAACGACCCTCCCACCAGTGCGGACGGAGAGGTGAGCGTGACTGAGGATATGACCTATACCTTCAATATGGGCGATTTCGAATTCGATGACATGGAAGGGGACAACTTCAAGGCTGTTCAGATCACCGATCTTCCGGATCAGGGTACGCTTACCCTCAACGGTGAAACGGTGACGGCAGATACCCTGATTTCCACCGATGCCATCCGGAACGGCCAGTTGGTCTATACCATGAGTGAGGATATCTTCTTTGCGGATAACTATGATACCTTCCGATTCAAGGTTCAGGACGACGCCGCCCATGCGCCGCAGGCCGTTGAGCCGAAGCTGAGCGAGTCGGACTATCAGATGACCATTGATATTGACCGCAACCAGCCTCCGGAACGGCCGGGCCCGGCCGAAGTGGAATTCCGGGAGGGCGATGCACCGATTTCCATTGTGGAGGACGACTTTTCCATCAATGATCCGGACAGCGAGAATCTTTCCTCTCTCTCCATCCATTTCACGGACCTCAAGCCGAACGACGATTTGCGGATCGGAGACAGCCCCATAACGGACGGAATGACCATTGCCGGTACGGGGATCACCGTATCCTATGATGAGAGCGCCGGAATCCTCAACTTTACAGGGGTGGATTCGGTGGCCAATTACGAATCTGCAGTGGAAAGCGTCCGCTTCTTCAATCCGTCTGAGAACCCCAATCCCGCAAATCGGAACTACACGATACAGATTACCGATGACCGCGGCTCCACAAGCGAAACCGGCGACGGGATCATCCGGGTGACGCCGGTCAATGACGCGCCCATCAACCTCTATTCCGGTACCGCTGATTTTCCGGATACCCTCATCACCCCGCAGGATGCGACAGTCGTCTTTAGCGATGCCAATGGGAACCGGATATCTGTTAAGGATGTGGACGCCTACCATTATAATGATGCCGGAAATGTGGTCTATGATGACATTCGGGTTACGCTGACCGCAGATAACAGCAGCGTCACGGTGAATGATACAGAGGCGGTCACGGTGACCGGGAACGGGACCGCACAGGTAGTGATCGAGGGAACGGTTCCGGAGATCAACGAAGCCCTTGCCCAGGTGCGGTACAATCCTGGTGAGGCCTTCCGCGGAGAAGCCCATTTGACGATGACGACCAATGATTTGGGCCATACCGGCGAGGGCGGCCCCATGACCGACACCGATACTATTACGTTGTTTGTGGGCAATCGTCCTCCGGCAAGACCTCCCTATGAAGGACCTCCGGCTCAGGAACTGATGCTGGAGCCCATCGCCCGCCCCGGCTACAGCGGCCTCCAGGGGCTGGAACTCGGCGCAATCCCCTTCCCCGGCGATGTACTCGATACCGGCGGCCCGATGGAGGTCTTCCGCGCTCTGATGGCAGGTCCCTGCGGCAACGAGCAGCTCTACGAGTGCTGCACCCTGGAAGAGGCCCTGAAGATCGGATGCCGCCTTGCTCCGGCCTATGATCCCGAGGCAAGGCTCTGCAACATCACCTGGGATTACCTCGAGGGAACTCTTGGATGGGATGATCCTTTTGTCTCCAAAATCGAGCCCTTCTGCTTCACTGAGTTCGATCTCTTCCACCAGCTCTTTATGCGGGAGGAGGGAGACCCGGGCTTCTGTCACCGGCCCGGTGAATTTGCCGAAGCCTTCGGCGCTGCCGAGGAAGAGGCGTTTGCCAAGCATAACCGGGATGAGGAGCATGATGTCTATTCCCAGCTCTCCATGCAGGGAGCCCAGGGCTTCAATGATGTGGGCCCCGGCGGTTTTGCGGAGGTCTTTCTGAGCCCGGACCAGGCCGATAAGCGCCCGGGCCGCTGGAGACCGGACGGCGGAGATCCCTCTGATTGCTGATGCCCAATGATCGAACGGGCAGTTGGAATCGACTCCTGATCTCCCAGTACCCTTTACCCTGAAAAATGATGATATGACTGAACCGCTGAACTCAGCGGTTCAGCCTTTTTTAAAGATATGGAAGAGCAGAACCGACAGCCGAATGCGGCCAATACAGCCCCGGATTCGCAGCAGAACCTGAAACCGGATCAGAATGGCGGCAACAGCTTAAAGGATTTTTTAAAAACCCCGTGGTATGGGCTTCGGCCCGATCTGATCCTCCACCCGGGCCCAATCGAACATGACGGCCAGCGCTCCTGGGTGCTGGAAGACCCGGTGAGAGGGAACAATTTCCGGCTGGGATTCGTGGAGGGGGAGCTGATCTACCGCCTCTCGGTGGAGCCGGATCTGGACAAGGCCGCGGCCAACCTCTACACCACCACGGGTCTTCGGCCCACTCCACAGGAGATCCTCTCCTTCATCGGGATGCTGCAGCGGGAGTCTCTTGCCCGGATACCGCCGGACGAGGCGGTCAGGCGGGAGTCGGCAGGGGAGGGGACAGCGCCCCCTTTTCTGCGGAAGATCCTCCAGGGGACCATCTTCTTTCAGGTTCCGCTTATCCGGCCAGACCGCTTTCTCGCAAAGACCCTTCCCTGGGTGAAGCCCCTTTGGTCCCCCGCGGCCCGATGGTTCTACCTGATCTGCGGAATACTGGGCCTTGCCCTGACCCTGCCGGAGATCGAACTCTATCTGGGGACCATCAACTACCTCTTCACTCCACAGGGCGCATTTGCCTTTATTCTCTGCCTTGTGACCCTGAAGATCGGACACGAGTTCGCGCACGCCTATACGGCAAAAGCAATGGGCCTCCATGTGCCGAGCATGGGGATCTTCTTTATCGTACTCTGGCCCCTGCTCTACACCGACACCACCGATGCGTGGAAGATCCCGGACCGGAGACGCCGGATGTGGATCAGCGCTGCCGGGGTACTCTTCGAACTGGTGGTCGCGGGGCTCGCGCTTCTCTACTGGGCACTGCTGCCGGACGGCATCCTGAAAAGCCTCATGTTCTTTCTCTCCGGCACTTCCCTGGTCTCATCGGTATTCATCAATCTCAACCCGTTCATGCGCTACGACGGCTATTATCTGCTCATGGACGCATGGGGGATCGACAATCTCAGACCCCGGGCATTTGCCATGCTGCGCCACTGGACCCGGCAGCGCCTGCTGGGATGGAAAGAACCTGCCCCGGAGATCCATCCGAATCGGAACTGGATGATCTTCTATGGGTTTTTGGCGCTGCTCTATCGGCTCTTCATCGGCCTTGCCATCGCCATTGCGGTCTATTATCTCTTCTTTCCCGCGCTGGGGCTTCTCATCCTGGGGGTGGAGATCTGGATCTTTTTTATCCGGCCACTCTATTTCGAGATCAAATCGGTGGTGCGGGAGCGGAAAAAGATCGGTTCCCGGAAAAGAGCAGCAATCACAGGCGGAGTTCTGCTGACCCTGATCCTGTTGCTTCTGATTCCGCTGCCCCGATACACTCACCTGCCAAGCCTGCTCCTCTACGAGGGCGCCAACCGACTCGATGCGCCCTCGGCCGGAAGGATCGTTATGTCGCTGCCGGAACCGGGAAAGTCGGTGCGAAAAGGCGACCTCATCATCCGGATTCAGAGCGGAACCCTGCGCCATGAGGTGGAGGGGGCGAGATTCGATCTGGCTTCGGTGCGGGCCACACTCCAGAGTCTTGGCGGCGGGGGAGAGCAGGGAGCCTACCGGAACTGGCTGCTGGAGGAGGAGAATCGTCTGATGGCCGTGCTGGAGAAGCTGACCCAGGCCCAGAGCCTTCTGGAGATCCGTTCGCCTGCAGATGGCCGCATCACCGATGTCAACCCGGATCTCTACAAGAACGCCTATGTCAACAGGGAAACCTATCTTTTCACCGTTGCCGATCCGGAGGTTCGGGAGGTGCGGGCCTATGTGCACGAGCGGCTGGTTCAGGGCGTATCTGCGGCAGTGGGGGAGTCGGCAAAGATCCGCTTTGGCGCGTCCAAGGCGCCGGCCATCACCGGCCGGCTCCGGGAGAAAAGCCTCTTTCCGGTCTATTATCTGCCCAATGAGAGCCTCCTCGACGCGGCCGGCGGGTCTATGATCTCCGTTTCAGACACCCGGGGCCTTCGGCCCAAGGATGCCTACTTCACATTTCTTTTCGAGGTGGACCGGAGCCCCAAATGGCTGCCCCACGGCATGCCCGGCTGGATCTGGCTCCCCCGGGAGAGCCGCCCCATTCTGACAGGGGCCATCGAAACTATTTGGAAACATCTGACGGAAAGAGGACTGTTTTGATCGACAGGATTGTTGGATATGGATGGATGCGCTTCTGTCTCGCGGTTGTTGCGGTGGGACTGGCGGCTTCTCTTTGCGCCGGCATGATGCCGGAAAGGGTCTTGGCACAGTCCGGGAATATTCCGGAAGGGGTCTTTCAGGAGGGCTATTCGGCATCCTCTGGCGGGGATGCCTTTCCGGTCATCTTCGAGGCCTTGGATCGGGCCGTTCTCTCCGCGGAGCGGGCCGGGGTGCTGACCAGCCTGAAATACGAGGCCGGAAGCCCGATTAAAAAGGGAAACCTCATCGCGCAGGTGGATACCGGGGAGCTGGCGCTGCAGAAGAAGCGGAGCGAACTCTCCCTGCGGCATCTCAATGTGAAGGTGAGCAATCTGGAGCGGCTAAATCAGAAGGGGCTTGCCACCAACGAGGATCTGGCTGAGGTTCGGATGCAGCGGGATGTGGTGCGGACCGATATCGAGATTTTAAAGCGCCAGATCGGGAACTCGTTGATCTATGCCCCCTTTGACGGGGTTGTGGTCCGGCGTCATGTTCAACCCCATGAGTGGGTGACCATTGGCCAGCCCGTGGTCGATCTCATCTCGCCGACCCGGATTCGGGCAGTGGGCAATATCCCCTCCTGGCTGGCGGTGCAGTTGAAAAAGGGGGATCGCCACAGCTTCTATGTCAATGATCTGGATGCGACGATCGCCGGAATTGTGGATGCGGTGGTCCCTGAAGTGGATGAATTGAGCAATACGGCTCAGGTGATCTGGACCCTGGAATCTCCGGGGAATGAACTCCTGCCGGGGATGAAGGGGGAGGTGCGGATCAATGGCTAAACCCGGGGCTAAAATCGGATTCGATTCGAGCGCGGCACGGAACCTGAATGGATCTCTGAACGGCGCGGAACAGCCGCAGGACCCGGGAAAGGGGATTTCGAAGCCCCAGCCGACGGGAGCCTGGAACAGAGGAGAACAGCCGCTGCCGCCCGGGGCCGGAAACAGCGGGGAACAGCAACAGCCGCCCAGGGCCCGGCCCGCCGGCAGTGATATGGTGCTGGCGCGCTTTCTCAGGGTCTGCACCTCGATCCTCTCCGCGCCGATGCCTCAGGAGGCTGCGGCCCTTGTGGTCAACCGGGTGGCCGAGATCACCCGGGTCGATCGAGCCGTGCTGGTCCGCCTTTCCGGAAAGTCGCCCATCGCGGCCGTCACAGGCGGGGGACAGGCCGCTCAGGACAGTGGTTTTGCCGATGCCATCGATGCGGCCCGGGATGCCTACGGAGACCGGCAGGAGCCGATGATTCTCCCTCCGGCTCAGGAGGGTCCGATCCAGAAAGTTCAGTCGGCCATGGGCGGGACCGGTATCCTCTGGCTTCCCCTCTGGCTCGACAGGGACGGAAAGATTCCGCCCGCTTATGCGCTCTGGCTGGAGCGATGGCGAGGGCTTCGCTGGGATGACAGCCTCGATGTGGAGCTGCTGCGCCATGCCGCGCTCTTCATGGGGCATGGATTGGCACGGCCCAGAAGCGCGGCTCTCCGCTCCCGGAAGCGGATCATTCGATCTGTGGCCGGCCTTGTTCTGCTGCTGGTGCTGGCGCTTCCGGTCACCTCCAGCGTCACCGCGCCTCTGCGCGCGGTTCCGGATCGGCCCCATTACATCTTCGCGCCCATGGACGGCATCCTGAAGGAGCTTCTGGTGCAGCCGGGGCAGCGGGTGGCAAAGGATACCGTGCTCTTCCGGTATGATGCCCGGGTGTTGGACAAGCGCCTGGACGAGGCGTATCGAAATGTGGCGGTTGCCCGTGCAAAGCTGGCCAAACTGGAGGGTGCGGCGCATCGGGATCGGGAGGCCCGGGCAGAGTTGCCGGTCCAGCGGCTCGAAGTGGAACGGGCCGAGGCCGATGTGGAGTTTTTTGCCCGTCAGCGGGCCCGGGCCGAGGTAAAGACCGTAAATCCCGGGGTCATCGTACTGGATGATCCCGATGCCATCATCGGCGCGGCCCTGCAGACCGGACAGGCTGTTATGAGCGTTGCGGAACCGGATAAGACCAAGGTACGGATCATGGTCCCGGCCAGTGATGTCGGCTTTTTAAAGGAGGGGGCCCGGGTGGGGGTACGGCTCGACAGCGATCCGCTCCGGACCATTCCCGCGGTGATCACCCGTCTCGGTTTCGATGTTATGGTTTCCGAAGATCAGATCCCGTCGGTGATGGCCGAGGCAGTCTGGGTGGGAGATCCGCCCGAAGTGCAGCCGGGGCAGAAGGGATCTGCCAAGATCTACGGCGATTCCACCATCCTGGGAATGCAGATCCTGCGGAAGCCGATCATCACGGTGCGCTCTTTTATCGGCCTCTGATTGTCATCGGATATGGCGGGGTCAGCGTGAGCCGCTTTCAGAGATAAACTTCGATGTCGATTGGAGAATTTTAATATGGAAGCGCTAAAAATCAAAGCACATATTGATTCGGAAGTCCTGAATTTGCCGATACCGAAAACGATGATCGGAAAAGACGTTGAAATCATTGTTTTGGTCGAATCGGATGAAGACAGGAAAAAAAGCGTTAAGAAAAAGCGGAAGCCCGGTTCAGCAAAGGGAATGATCTGGATGGCGGATGATTTTGAAGAGCCCCTGGATGATGAGATGCTGGCGGAATTCTATAAATGAGCTATCTCTTGGATACTCATATCTTCCTGTGGTGGGTTCTGGACAATCCGAAATTGGATAAAGAAACCCGGCTGCTGCTGGGCGAAACAGACGAAAACCTGTTTTTGAGCGCCGCCAGCGCATGGGAAATGGCCATAAAAGCTCAGATCGGAAAATTGATCCTTCCGGAGTCGGTTGTTGACTTCGTTCGGAAACAACTTGTCTTGAACGATATCCAGTCTCTGGATATTACAACCGAACATGCGCTGACGGTGTTCAAACTACCCATGCATCATAAAGACCCCTTTGATCGGATACTGATCGCCCAGGCAGTTGCTGAAAATATGATCATCATCACGAATGATGAATTGATCAGGCAGTATGACGTTCATCTGGTTTGAGGGGATTCGGAGCAATGATTCTTACCGCTCGATCCGTACCCGGTATTTCTTCATAAATTCAACCGGATTGTAGGAGAGCTTCGCCTTTCTCAGCCCCTCGTCCCCTAAGTCAGGCTCCCGGTTGACCTGGGAGAAGGGGTGCGGATTCTCCTGCAAAGTCCTCTCCACATACATCTGGTTGACGGCCTGATAGATTCCCTTGTAGCCGGGACAGCCTTTCTCGAAGTGGATCAGCAGCATCTCCGGCGTGACCATCTCCCCCACTGTGTAGGCCACCATCCGGCCGTCGGCCAGGATCGCGCCGCCGTTGAGTCCGGAAAAATCTTTCCATGAGGTGAGAATGCGCTCGATGACGCGGTTCTCCGCAGCCAGCGTGTCGGTTTCCTCACAGTCCCGCCATTCGCACCACTCCTGCTGCAGGTTCAGGGCCTGATAGACCGCCTCCCCGCTCAGGGGGATATACTCGAACTCGTACTTTTTCAGAAACTGGTTCAACAGGTTCTTCTTCTTGTGAAACCGGTTGCCGCTGAGATTGATCAAGTCCTTGGTCTCATAGAGATAATCCCACTGATCCCGGGCATCCGAGACCCGAAGTTTTCCCGGGAAATTCTTCTCCCAGACCGCCAGAAGGGTTTCCGGGATGCGGGTGAAGGAGAGAGATACTTCCAGATCTTCAAGTTCCCGGGGCCACTCCACTTCGTTCCATGAGCCGACGGGCGCCCATAAAAGCGGCTCCGGCTCCTCCTGCCTTATCCAAATGAGGTTGTCGGTCCATGCCCAACCCAGGCCGTACTCCTTTGCCCATCCCCAGAGATTGACAAAGCTGTAGTCGGAGGTGATCTCCGGACACCGGTCGAGAAACTTCCGGTATTCAGCCTCCTGATCCAGTTTTATTGGTGAAAAATTCATCTGTCAGTTCTTTCCTTCCAATTCTTCGTTTTAATCCGCTTTTCGAACGAGTAGGATTTGCAGATCCATGACATTGGTATGCGTGGGGCCGGTGATCAGCAGATCATCGAGTGTTTTAAAAAAAGGATACGCGTCGTTATTTTTCAATGCCCTTCTGGGATCGAGGTTCAATTTTCGGGCTCGGTCCATCGTATGGCCGTCCGCGCGGGCTCCGGCCGCATCGGTAGGGCCGTCGGTTCCGTCGGTTCCTGCGCTCAATAATACCACATGATCCAGTCCAGCGAGATCGATGGCCCCGGCAAGGGCAAACTCCTGATTTCTTCCCCCCTTGCCCTCTCCGGTCAGGGTTACGGTAGTCTCGCCGCCGGAGAGGATGCAGGCCGGAGGCTCGATGGGATGGCCGGTTTTCAATATCTCTTTGGCGATCGCGGCATGGACCCGGGCCACCTGCCGGGTCTCCCCCTGTAGCATGGAGGTGAGGATAAGGGTTCGATATCCCAAGGCTTGGGCCTTTTCCTGCGCGGCTTTTACCGCAGAAAGATTATTTGCAATGATTTGGTTCTGGGTTTTGGAAAAGAGCCCATCTCCCGCTTTGGGTGTCTCCTCCGGATCTCCCTTCTCTCCGGATCTCAGATGATCCATCACCGATGCCGGAAGCCGATCTTCAATATTGTACCGCTCGATGATCTCCAACGCGTCGGAAAAACAGCTTCCATCCGGAACCGTGGGGCCCGATGCGATTACATCGAGGTCATCACCTACCACATCCGACAGGATCAGACAGATCAGGGTCGCGGGATGTGCGGCCTTTGCCAGCCTCCCCCCTTTGATGGCGGAGAGATGTTTCCTGACCGCATTCATCTCATGGATGGAAGCCCCGGAGGAGAGAAGGGCATCTGCGGCCTTTCCCTTTTCTTGAACCGTCAGCCCCTGCGCGGGCGCGGAAAGGAGCGCAGATCCGCCCCCGGATATCAAGCAGAGAATCAGATCCTTCTCCTTTGCCTCACAGGCGAGTTTCAGCAGGGTTTCCGCTCCTTCGCGGCTCTTTTCATCGGGAACCGGGTGTCCGGCCTCGATCAGTTCAAGGGAATCGGGGAGGAGATCGCTCTTTTCGGTATGGCCGTATTTGGTGACAACAACTCCTTTTGTCAACCGGTCATCCAGAAGCGAAGCTCCGGCCCCGGCCATTGGAACCGCGGCCTTGCCCGCGGCCAGCAGATAGATGTTCTCATATTGGGCGAGATCATAGGTCCTCTCCCCGAGGATCAGTTGATCCTTTTCCCGCTGGCAACGGCGCCTCACCGCATGTTCGGGATTTATCCCAGCCAGTGCAGCGGCAAAGATTTCCTCTGCATCCTCATGCATCTGAAGAAGGGGCTTCATTTCAATCCCTCGGGTCTTTGTTTTCTTGACAAAAATAAAAGATATACGTAGGTTGATATTCCAGATAGGAGACCATCGAGCTTACGGGAGGTGATATGGAAAACCCGACGAATCCTGAGTCCCTCAAGGGGCAGTTCCTCATGTCCATGCCGGGACTGGCCGATCCCAATTTCTCCCAGACCGTCACCTGCATGTGCGAACACACTGCAGAGGGGGCTGTGGGCATCGTGATCAACCGACAGCATGAGACTCTGACGGCCAAGAACATCTTTGAGGAATTGAAACTGGAATATACGAAAAGATCCGCTCAACTGCCGATCCATATCGGCGGGCCCGTGCATATGAACGAGATCTTTATCCTGCATGGGCCTCCCTTTCACTGGGAGGGATGCCTCCCCATCACTCCGGCGCTGGCCATGAGCAATACCATGGATCTTCTGCGGGCCGTGGCCCGGGATGAGGGGCCGGTTGCGGCGGTCATCGCGCTGGGGTGCGCGGGTTGGGGGCCGTCTCAACTGGAGGCTGAGATCCGGGAGAATGCCTGGCTCACGGGGCCATTGCTCGAAGAGATCATCTTCGAAACCGATATCGACGCCCGCTGGGAGGCGGCCATGCGGGGCATCGGCATCGATCCGGCCCTGCTCTCCGATACCGCGGGTCACGCCTGATCCCCTTTCACGCTACCGATAAGCCCTTTTTTTGGTCTGCGGCTTCTGCTTTTTGAGGCAGATCTTGTCTTTCCTCGAGAACGCGCAAAGCTTAGGGTTGTTGTATTCTTTGCAGTTCAACGGATTGTACAGCGGACACTCGGGTTTTTTTTTCGACATGGATCGATGGTTGAAAGGGTTTTTTTACTCGCCTCGTTAAAAAGGTGATTTTGAATACAAGATGAACTATAGCATAGAATCGGACGGGGAACAAGGAAGGAAAGTGGAAAAAGACCGCTTTGAACGGGAGGATCTTTTTGATGTGGGGGGGGAGCTTCTCTCCCTGCTGGATCGGATGGAGAGTGCGCTGAAGATCGACGGCGAACCTATAGAGCGATGGAAGGGGATCTGCCGACAGGTTCGGAAGCCCGATGAATTCTCCACGGTTCATACCGCTGTGGTGGGTCCCATCAAATCGGGAAAGAGTACCTTTGTCAATGCTCTCATGGGCAGGGACTATCTCAAGCGGGGGGCCGGGGTGGTCACCTCCATAGTCACCCGGATCCGAAAGGGGGAAAAGCTCACCGCGCAGCTCACCTTCAAATCCTGGGAGGAGGTCAATGGGGAGATGCAGCGGGCACTCACCCTCTTTCCGGACCGGCAGTGGGAGGAGACGGAATTCGATATCCGGAAGGAGGATCACCGGGAGGCCGTTGCATCGGCGCTGCACTCATTGAAGCCGGAACAGTGGATCGAAGAGGATACACGGAACCCGGACACGGTTCTGCTGGAGACCTTTCTGCTGGGATATCCGGAAGTCTCGGGGATTCTGGCGGAAAAGGAGAGTCTGGTCAAGACCTATAAGGCCGGGGACTTTCCCCAGCACCAGCGGTTTTCCGGCGATGACCGGCTGGCGGTCTATCTTTCCGATCTCTCACTGACCATCGACGCGGATCTGCTGGATGAAAACACCGAGGTCGCGGACTGCCAGGGGAGCGACTCTCCCAACCCGTGGCACATGGCCATGATCCAGGACTATCTTGCCGGGGCTCATCTGATCGTCTATGTGGTCAGCAGCCGCACAGGACTGCGCCAGGCCGACATCCGGTTTCTGAACATGCTGCGCCGGATGGGGATGGGGGAGCAGATCCTCTTTGTTGTCAATATCGACCTGGATGAGCATCCCGGACTTTCGGAGCTGACCCCTTTGATCGAAAGGATCGAATCGGAGATCGGAAGGATCATTCCCGATCCGGCCCTCCATGCCTTTTCCGCGCTCCACCATCTCTTTATGGCTGAGGGTTCCTCTCTTTCCGAAAAGGAGCAGGGCCGCGTCGAAGCCTGGGAGAAGGAGCCGGATCTTACCGATTATTCCAGAGCGGGGAGAAACAACTTCCTTGCCGATTTCCGGTACCATCTGACGGAGAAGCGGAACCATCTGATCTTCAAAAACGGGCTCGAAAAGCTGTCGGCAATTGCCGCGGCCGCGGGTCACCAGGTCCGGGTGGCCCGGGAGCTGTCCGAGCAGCGGCCCGAGGGGGGGGAGAAGATCGTCCAAAAAATCCGGTTCCACCAGGAGAAGATGGCCGGAATCCGTTCCATGATCCGCTCTACCCTGGACGGCGCGGCCCAGCGCCTCAAGGGAGAGTTGAAGACCGATGCGGATCGGTTTTTCGACCCGGTCGGACGCAAAAGCATTCTCCCGGATCTGTTTCGGTTCGTGGAAAACTGCCCCGTCACCTATCCCGCTTCTGCACCGGCTCCCAAGGGCGAGAAGAAGGATGAGGCCGGAAGGAAAAAACGGATCTCCAGGGAGATGTACCGGATCTTTCAGGAGTTCAAGCGATCGGTGGACGGCTACATGGCCGAGACCGTCAACCCGGAGATCATCCGGTTCATCAAGGCCGAAGAGCAGAAGATCCTCTCCTTTTTCGAATCGGTGACGGGCCCCTATGATGTGATGCTGGCCGATGCGCTGGACGAATACAACCGCTCTTTGGAAGGCTTCGGGATCTCCGGAATCGGCCGCAACGGCAGAAGCATCGAAAATCCGGACATGGACAGGATCCGGCAGACGAAAAAGATCAAGCTGCCCCCGGCAAGGGCCGCGATGCGCTACAGCGCCCGGATCAAGACCGAGGCCGTGATCCGTTTCGGGGTCTATTCCCTGGGCAGGCTTATCAAAAAGCTCTTCGGGCGGGAAGGGGACGGCGGAACACAGATCCGGGCATTGAAGGACGGAGTGACCCGATTGCGGGCAGAGGCGCTGGGATCTATCAGGTTTCATTTCAAGGATTACCGGGAGAACCTCAAGTATCAGTACCTCTTCAAGCTGGCCCACGGCGCGTCAGATCACCTCAACCGGGAGCTGGTGGAACGGTTCGGCGGATATGAGGCCGATTTGGCCGCTATTGCCGACCTGGTGGGAAACCAGGGGCCCAAAAAGAAAGGGGCTGACCCGAAGGCGTTGAAGGAGATCGGGGAGAGGGGCGCGGCCATTGAAAAGCAGATCGAAGAGCTGAAAGCGGCGCTGGCAGAAGAGGCCGAAAAGAGCGATGCCTCGGCCCGCAATCGGGCCGAGGCGTCTGTATGACAGGTCTACAGCGAAAAAGGGGCATCAGGACGGCGGGTAGTTGATCTCCTTCATTTTGCCGACGATCTTCTCCTCGCTGGCCGGTGCGTCAAAGTCAACCGTGATCTTCTTGGCATCGGGATCACCCTCCACGGACTTGACGCCCTCCATCTCGCTCAGCTCGTTTTTGATGCTCATGACGCAGTGGCCACAACTGATGTTGGGAACTGTATAGGTCTTTTGTGCCATCTTGCCTGCCTCCTTTTGGTTAGGGGGTTACTCTCTTCATTCTACTTCCCCGTCCGGAGTTTGTCCAGATTTTCCCTTGCAAATTCGATGGAAGGGTCGATTGTCAAGGCTTTGAGGTAGTATTCGATGGCGCTGTCTCTGTCCCCCAGCTCCCGATAGTTGGTTGCGATGTTGGCATAGTCGATGGCCGATCCCGGATCGATGGCCAGCACCTTCTCGAAGGCTTGGATCGCGGCCTTGTGGTTCTTCAGCTTGAAGTTGCAGAAGCCTATGAGGTTGTGGATGTCGGTGCGGCCGCTGTCGATGGCAGCCCCCTTCTTCAGAACGATCAGAGCCTTTTTATAGGCTTCCATCTCTTTCAATCCGACGCCCATATATGAGTAGATGCTCACCAGATCCTGGAGGGTCGGATCGAGCGCGATGGCCTCCTCGAAGATGAAGAGCGCCTCTCTCGGCTTTCCCATGTTGAGAGTCGATAGGCCGGCCTGAAATCGAGTGTAGTATTTCCTCCCCATCACCCCCTCCATCTCTTTGATCTTCTCCAGAGCCTCTTGGGGCGGATGGTTTTCCGCGATCAGCTTTGCCATAAACATGCCGACGCCCGTCCCCTGGGTCCGCTCCCGGAATCGTGCCCCCGGAATGATGGTGTAGAGCGCGGGGATCTGAAGCTCCGGATGGGTCGTATTGACGCAGTAGACCCGCATTCCCCTTTGGCAGATGCAGGAGACAGCCCGTTCGATCTCCGTCTTCAGATTCTGATCTGAAATATCCGGCAGATCCGTGATCGCCACATGAGTTTCAGGGTGGGTGAGAAAGTGCGCCTCGGAGAGGCTGGTCAGCTTGGGAAGGCCGCTGGCCACATAGCTGGTTCCGGAGTTGAAGTCCCCCGCGAGCTGTGCGGTCTCGGTGAGGGCCCGGCTCAATGCCTTCTGGGGATCGGGTGCGGTTCCCGCGGTCCAGACCATCTCGCTCTTCTCCGGAAAGGTCTCCGGATCATACGCGAGCACCCCGACGGTGGGGATGCCCATATCCATCGTGAAATCGGAGAGAAAGACCTCGATCCCCGCTCTTTTATACTTCTCCAGCATCTCCATCACCGCAGGGTCAGTGGCCGATTCGGGGCGGATGGCCGGCAGGGTCAGCCGGTTTCGGCTGGCGATCGCGCAGACATGGCGCTCCACCACCTCGCAGATCCCCTGCACCATCGCCTCCTCCATGCAGTTTCCGGCAGAGGGGCCGTTGAATTCATTGATGGCGTAGAACCAGTCAAATGGGATGAGTACCGGCTTTTCCGCCCCAAGATCATACCCCCAGGTCCACCGGAGGGAGAGGTTTTCAAAGACCTGCTGCGCCTTCTCCAGATCCCGAGAGGTGTCATGTACCGACTGTGCGATCTCGGAAAAAGGGAGTGCATCTTCTTTGATATTGACCAGCTTCTCCGTGATGAAGTTCTCAGGATTCCCCAAAAAAGTGAAGAAGCTGAAGCGCTCTGCCAGCTCCATGACCGCGCTCGCCTCGGCCTGCCCGGGCGCGGCCCCTTTCCCCATCTGCTTCCGGGTTCCGGTGGCGGCTGCCGCGTCTTTTCCGCATGTGCTGAAATAGACCGGGATGTCCAGCCGTCCGTTGTCGATCCGCTCTGTCTCCTGCAGGATGTCGAGTTCGAGACCTGCCAGACGCTCCCGGAACCGGGTCAGGGTCTCATGGGGCGGGATGATCTTGTCCTGGTCATGGGAATAGGTCTTGCGGACATCTCTGGGTTTGAGGATGCATCTTTCGGGTATCTTCATGGAAATCTCCGTCTCGCTATTTTATAGGCCCGTGTCCCGAAAACCCGTGTCCCGAAAAAATGTTCAACCGGACCCGGGCTGTAGAGAAAAAAGATAGAGTTGAACATTTTTTAGCGCATAAGACAAGTTTTTTATTGACGGATGGAAAATTCATCTGTATAAAAGTTGAATTGACTGTGGGGATGTAGCTCAGTTGGGAGAGCGCAGCGTTCGCAATGCTGAGGCCAGGGGTTCGAATCCCCTCATCTCCACCATTTTATTTTGAAACAAGACCGAAATAGATTTGATGCCACCATCCAGCATCGATTTCCGGTGTCCTTCATACAGCGCCTTGAACCAACCTTCAACCCATCCTCTATCACTGCGGACCTGAATCTCTATGGGATCATCTGCGGATCGAACCGCGTCCATTCATAGTAAAACCGCCGAGACCGACATCTCCATCCGCCTGAACCTCGACGGTTCCGGAACCCATGAGATCCGGACCGGCATCGGGTTTTTCGACCATATGCTCACACTCTTTGCGGTTCACGGCCTCTTCGATCTCGCTGTCCGGGCCGATGGGGATCTGCATGTGGACGGACACCATACGGTAGAGGATGTAGGACTTGCCCTGGGCGATGCATTCGACGCGGCTCTGGGGGATCGGAAATCGATCCGCCGATACGGCCATTCCATCGTTCCCATGGATGAGTCCCTCGCGGATGTGGCCCTGGATCTCTCCCGCCGCCCCTATCTGGTATATGGGGTTCCCGAGCCGAAAGATCCCGGGGGGCCCTTTGATATCCATCTGGCCAAGGAGTTCTTTCGGGCATTTTCGGTACGGGGAGGGATGAATCTTCATATCCGGCTCCTGTACGGTGAGAACCAGCACCATATGATAGAGGCCATCTTCAAGGCCACGGGACGGGCTCTGGATGAGGCCGTCTCCTTTGATCGGCGGATCAGCGGGGTCCGCTCTTCCAAGGGGGTATTGTAAAACCACTGAAGGGGGGTAGTCGATGATCCATCGGACCTGTTTGCCGGGCCATGTGTTGCTTCGCGGGAAATTCCTGTTGTTTTTGACTGTTCTGCTCATTTTTGCGATTTCGGCGTGCCAGCCCAGCAGGGCTGTTGTCGATCCCACACCCGATCTTTCCGGCAAAGAGAAGCTTCTGGTGGTCGATTTCCAGAGCCTTGCGGAACCGGACGGGAGCCATCGGAATATCCGCTGTCCCCTCTCCGGCAATATCTTCATGACCGGCCCTGTTCCCGAAGGAGCCTTGGGGCTGATGACCCAGAACCTCTACACCCTGCTTCAAAATGAGACCCGCTTTGATGTCATTCCCCAGGACAGCGCCCGGGGAGCAAAGGCCGATGCCCTTGACGAGGGAAAAATCGGGGCAGATGCCCTGCGCCGCCTCTCTGAAATGGGAAGAAGCGCGGACGCAGACATCGTGGTGGCGGGCCACCTCTACCGGTTTCGCCAGCGGGTGGGAAAGACCTTTGCCGCGACCGTTCCGGCATCGGTAGCATTTGATGTCCACTTTATCATGGCCGACAGCGGCCGGCTGATCTGGACCGGCTATTTCGACGAGACCCAGCATGCGCTGAGCGAAGACCTCTTCCAGATCGAGAGCTTTCTGGAACGGGAGGGGCAGTGGGTCACTGCGGAGCAGATGGCCATCGGCGCAATGAAACATGTACTCAAGCCTTTTTTGCGATGATTATAATTCCGGCAGTTGATATCAAGGATGGCAGATGTGTGCGGCTGCTCCAGGGCCGCATGGATGCGGAGACCGTCTTCTCCGATGATCCTGCGGCAATGGCCGCTCGGTGGGAGAAGGCCGGGGCCGAGCTGATCCATGTGGTCGATCTGAACGGCGCGGTCGGAAAGCGGCCCGAAAACCTCGATGCGATCCAAAAGATCCTGGATACGGTCGAGGCCGACATCCAGGTGGGCGGCGGCATCCGGAACGAGGAGACCGTGGGGATGTATCTCGATCTCGGTGTGGCCCGGGTCGTGATCGGAACCGAGGCCATCCGGAATCCGGAGATGGTCCGCAGGGTCTGCAAGTCCTATCCGGGACGGATCGTTGTGGGCATCGACGCCAGAGACGGCAGAGTTGCCATCGAGGGATGGACCGAGACCACCGACACCGATGCCGCGGACCTGGCACGGGAACTGGAAGATGCCGGGGTTACAGCGATCAACTTCACCGATATCCATCGGGACGGAATGGAGACAGGCCCCAATATCGAAGCCACCAGAAAGCTTGCCGAGGCGATCTCGATTCCGGTGGTGGCCTCGGGCGGGGTTTCCACCCTCCAGGACATTGAAAATCTTCTGCCCCTGGAAAGTTCCGGGGTGGTGGGTATTATCACAGGCCGCGCGCTCTACAGCGGAACCCTTGATCTCGGTGATGCGATCCGCCTCTGCCGGGAGACTCGAAGCAACAGAGCATAAAAATATTCTTGACATTTCGGTATGTGGATCTTATACTGAAGGTTTATGAAAATTTGGCGGTATAGGGTGAACCGATTTGTCTCTTGAACCGGCTCCTTTTTTTTCGATTCTGCCATTGCATTCTCTTTTCCGTTGCTGCGTCGGCAGGTGGAGGGTCTGACAGTGTCTGGTTTCATTCCCGAAGAGAAGATTTCAGAGATCAGAAGCGCTGCCGATATTGTGGAGATCGTCTCGGAATCCGTCGTGCTGAAGAAGACGGGAAAGGATTATGTCGGCCTCTGCCCCTTCCACTCCGAGAAAACGCCCTCCTTTACGGTCATCCCGCTCAAGCAGATGTACTACTGTTTCGGCTGCGGAATCGGCGGTGATGTCTTCAACTTTCTGATGAAAAAGGAAGGGCTCTCCTTTCCGGAATCCGTGAAGATTCTCGCGGACCGGTATGGCATTGAGCTGCCGAAAAAGGAGATGTCCGACGAAGAAAAGCAGAAGCTCCGCCTTCGGGAGGCGCTGTTTTCCGTCAATGGTGCGGCATTGGATTTCTTCCGGCAGTCCCTGGAAGGCCCTCGGGGCAGGGCCGCAAGGGAATACCTGAAAGGGCGCGGGATCGATCCTTCTGTTCTGGAATTGTTCAAGATCGGATTCGCCCCGCCGGGATGGGAGAATCTGATCACCGAATTCCAAAATCGCAGGATCACCGCGGATTTGGCCGAACAGGCCGGACTCATTATTCCCCGAAAAAAGGGCGCCGGATATTACGACCGGTTCAGAAACCGGATCATCTTTCCCATCATAGAGCCCCGTGGGGCTGTGATCGGCTTCGGGGGCCGGGTGATGGATGATGGGATGCCCAAATATCTCAATTCGCCGGAGTCCCCCATATACCACAAAAGCCGCTCCCTCTACGGCCTCCACCACACCTTGGAGAAGTGCCGGAGGGCCGATGCCGTATTTCTGGTGGAGGGGTATTTCGATCTGATCGCAATGGTTCAACACGGCATCGAAAACGGAGCAGCCACCCTGGGAACCTCCCTGACTCCGGATCATGTCCGGCTGTTGAAGCGGTGCGCAAGCAAGGCATTTCTGGTGTACGATTCGGACCCGGCCGGTCTGCGGGCTGCGGAAAGAAGTCTCGATATCTTTGAAAAAGCGGGCATGACCCTTCGTGTGATGACCCTGCCCGACGGATATGATCCCGATACCTATCTCTTCAAGTTCGGCGCGGATGAATTCTACAGAATTGCCGAAAATGCTCTGAGCGCGTTCGATTTTCTGATGGAGAGCAAGATCCGGCAGCACGGCCTCTCTCTGGAAGGGAAGGTGAGCATTGTGTCGGATCTTGCGGAACATCTTTTTGGGGTCGCTGATCCGGTGAAACGATCCTTATATATTCAGGCTATAGCAGAGCGGGTCGGTGTTGGGGAGAAGAGCATTCAGGAAAAGATCGGAGCTGTCCGGAAAAATATCCCGCCCGATTTTCCTTCGGATGATGAGCCGCCGCCCCTTTGGCCCGACGATCTGCCCCATGGCTTCTGGGGGGATGATCCGGGATATGACCCAATGGATTTCCCGGCATCAGATCATCCCATGGGAACACTGGATCATCCGGAAGAAGAGCGCCATTTTGGGGATCGAATGGAGCGGCGGATGGTTGCCATGCTGCTTCAGTGCCCGGAAATGGCCTCTGAAGTTGCACGACGGGGGGTTGTCGCCTGCTTTCGGAATGAGCAGCTTAAATCGATCGGTGAAATGTTACTCAACCATCCGAACCCTTCTCCTGCGGAGACGGAGGCGGCGCTGGCCGATGAGGGGAGCCGGGCACTCTTCTCCGATCTTTCCCTGCAGGAGGAGACCTGGCGGCCCGATGACTGCTGCCGGCTGATGGAACAGTTTCTGGCCCGGCGCAGGCCCGGGGAAAAGGATTTACAGGAAAAAATCAGAGCGGCCGAGCAGAGCAATGATGAACGGCTGCTTTTTGAGTTGCTGAAAAAAAAACAGTTGCAGGCCCTGTCCGCCTGTAAAGGTAGTGGTTAACCTCGAATCTGCAGGAGGTAAACGTATATGACGGAAAAATCGGCTGTGAAGACGAACAGTGCAGACCAGATCGACAAGAATACGATGAAGCGGTTGATCTCCAAAGGCAAGGAGCAGGGGGGATACCTGACCTATGACGAGATCAACGACCTGCTTCCGGATCAGACCAACCTCTCTCCGGAACAGATCGACGAGACCTTTGTCGTGTTTGACGAGTTCGATATCGAGATTGTTGAAAAGAAGAAGAACAAGGTTGCCCGAAAGGTAAAGAAACGGACAGGGAAAGGGGTGGAGGACGGCCTTCCCGACTACTGTTCCGTGACGGACCCGGTCAAGATGTATCTTCGGGAGATGGGCCTCGTCACCCTGCTGAGCCGGGAGGAGGAGGTCGAGATCGCCAAGGAGATCGAATACGGCGAGCAGATCGTATTGAAGGCGCTTTTGGACACCACAACAGGTGTGGAGGCGATTCTCGAACTGGGCAAGCACATCGAAAAAGGGTCCCTGCGGCCCAAGCATGTGCTCAGAGACATCGATGAGGGCGACACCTATGTGGACGAATCCCTGCAGATCGAAAGCTTTTTGAATACGGTTCGGGAGATCCAGCGGCTCTATGACGAGACCCTGGAATGCCGGAACCGGATCTATTCGCCTGAGGAGATCGAGTCGGACGAACAGCGGCGCCTGCGCCGGTATATCAACCGGAGGAACAACAAGATTTTCGAGCTGCTCAAGGACTGGCGTCTAGAAGGAGGCGTCATCGACCGGCTTGAGCGGAAGATCCGCAACCAGATCGAGTGGTTCGAGGCGATGAACAAGCGGATCTCGGTCTGTGCGGACCGGCTGGGAACCAGCTTTACAGATCTCTGCTGCCATCTGGAGAACGAAGGGGATTTCATCGACTGCTATGGCTGCAACTGCAATCTTGCCAAGGAGGACCTGCTGGAGATCTTCATCGGCGCAAAGAGCATTCTGGAGATGATCCGGGAGCAGGAAAGCCAGCTCAAGACCAACGCCCGGAATCTCAAGCGGATCATGTCGGGCGTGGATGAGGGCCGGGAGCGGGCCAAGATGGCCAAATCGAACCTGATCCAGGCCAACCTCCGGCTGGTGGTGAGCATCGCCAAGAAGTACACCAACCGGGGCCTGCAGTTCCTCGATCTGATCCAGGAGGGCAACATCGGCCTGATGAAGGCCGTGGACAAGTTCGAATACCGCCGGGGGTACAAGTTCTCCACCTACGCGACCTGGTGGATTCGGCAGGCCATCACCCGGGCCATCGCGGACCAGGCCCGCACCATCCGGATCCCGGTGCATATGATCGAGACCATCAACAAGCTGATCCGGACATCTCGCTATTTAGTGCAGGAGCTGGGCCGGGAGCCGACCCCCGAGGAGATTGCGGAGAAGATGGAGATTCCCTTGGAGAAGGTCCGGAAGGTCCTGAAGATCGCCAGAGAACCGATCTCCTTGGAGACCCCCATCGGCGAGGAGGAGGACAGCCATCTGGGGGATTTCATCGAGGACAAGAAGTTCATGCTCCCCTCGGATGCCGCGGTGAGCCTGAACCTTGCGGAGCAGACCCGGAAGGTGCTGGCGACGTTGACCCCGAGAGAGGAGAAGGTGCTTCGGATGCGGTTCGGCATCGGTGAAAAGGCCGATCATACCCTGGAGGAGGTGGGCCAGGACTTTGCCGTCACCCGGGAGCGGATCCGGCAGATAGAGGCCAAGGCATTGAGAAAACTGAGACATCCCACCCGCAGCCGGAAGCTCAAGAGCTTTATCGAGAGCTAGGGCT
Source organism: Desulfobacteraceae bacterium (assembly GCA_011390345.1). GTDB lineage: Bacteria > Desulfobacterota > Desulfobacteria > Desulfobacterales > JAABSP01 > JAABSP01. The sequence continues at coordinate 4,749 of JAABSP010000012.1, read as the reverse complement.
TGACAAAATCGTCTTCTACAGTTACAAAATAGCAGATGTGCAAAGTTTTTGCATTCTGTTCACAGAAGGGCCCATAGCTCAACTGGCAGAGCCACCGGCTCATAACCGGTAGGTCCCTGGTTCGATCCCAGGTGGGCCCATCACAAAAAAGGAAGGCGGTAGAGAAGGTGCGATCCGGGATTGAGCGGAAGTACATATGGAAAAAGAGGCGTGGTGTAACAGCCACGCCTTTTTTGTTCCGAAACCGACGGATGAAGAGATGACGGCGACCGCAGGCGATATCATGGAGCTGATGGAGGCGATCGCGCCCCTGCATCTGGCCGAGGAGTGGGACAATCCAGGGCTTCAGATCGGCGGGCCCGACTGGCCAGTGAAAAAGATCCTGACCGCACTCGACCCCCTCCCAACCGTTGTGGAAGCGGCCTGCCGGCAGGGGGTCGATATGCTCATCACCCACCACCCCCTGATCTTCAAACCCCTCCGCTCCATCGACACCGCAACCCCCATCGGAAAGATTCTTCTCCAGGCCATCGAACACCGGATGGCGATCTTCAGCGCCCATACCAACTACGACTCCGCAACTGACGGATTGAACGATCTCCTGGCCCGCCGGATCGGGCTGGAGGATCTGCGCCCCCTGGTTCCTTCAAAGGGAAAAGAGCATTACAAGCTTGTCTTCTTTGTTCCGGAGGATCACGAGGATAAGGTGCTGGAGGCGCTTTTCACCACATCGGCCGGCCGGATCGGGGCATATTCCGACTGTTCCTTTCGAAGCAGGGGAACGGGAACCTTCCGGCCCGATCCCTCGGCATCCCCCCATCAGGGCGAGCCGTATAAGCACTCCCATGTTCCGGAAGTTCGGATCGAAGCCCTCGTCGGGGAGAAGGAGATTTCAAAGGTCATCGAAACGGTCAGGAAAGCGCATCCGTATGAGACCATGGCATACGATCTCTATCCGGTAAAACCGCCCCCTTCGGAGCAGGGATTGGGAAGAGTGGGAAGGCTGCCCCGGAAGGAATCCCTTGGAGATCTTGCCGCACGGCTTCGAAAGGAGTTGAAGAGCGGCCCGATACGGTTTGCCGGATCAAAGGATCTTATCGTGGAATGGGTGGCCCTCTGCAGCGGAAGCGGATCTAGTCTTCTATCCGATTTTCTTTCTTCGCAGGCGCAGGTCTATGTGAGCGGAGATCTGCGCTACCATGACGCCCTGAATGTTGCGGATGCGGGACGGGGAATGATTGACGTGGGGCACTTCGCATCGGAGTACATTATGGCCCCGGCTCTGGCCGAACAGCTTCGGGAGGCGGCCCGGAAAAAGGGGCTGGATGTTGAAATATCGGTCTGTGAGCTGGAGAAAGAGCCTTTTGAAACCATCTAATCATCCAATATGGATTGATTATGAAAACAAAATGTAACTTTTGCGGAAATCGAAATTTTAAAGCGTCAAAAGTCCAGTATATCTACAAACATGATGGTAAGTTTTTGATTGTTGATGATGTTCCATGTGAACAGTGCGAATATTGTGGGGAACAGTATTTTGAAGGAAATGTGCTGAGAAAGATTGAGGAAGAGTTTCAGCATATTCATGTTCATGGTAAAAAACCGAGGCGAGAGATGACGGTTCCGATCGAGCAGTTTCATCAGCTTCAATATACAGCCTAACTGTTTGATATTATGGGAAAGGAACAAAAAATTCAAAAATGAAAGAACAGATCGAAACCCTGATTCAACTGCAGAGGATCGAGAAGGAGCGAGCTGCACTGCAGACGCAGATTGCTGAGATTCCCCGGCGGGAGCAGGCCCTGGATGAACAGCTTGGGGCCGCAGAAGATGAGATCACCCGGAAAAAGGAGCGTATCGACGAGGTCCGGAAGCAGTACAGGGCATTCGAGTCGGATGTCAGGGCCAATCAGGACCGGATCGACAAGAGCCGCGCCCGCCTGGGGACCATCAAGACCAACAAGGAGTACCAGGCGATGCTGAAGGAGATCGAGGAGCTTCGAAAGAAGAACTCCAAAATCGAAGACGAGATGCTCGACTTTCTCGATCAGATCGAGGCCGCAGAGGGGGAGGCCGCGTCCGAAAAGGAGAAGCATGATCGGCTGAAGGCAGAGACAGATGGCCTGAAGAAGATCCTCCGGGAGGAGGCCGATGATGCGAGCCGTCGAATGGGTCAGTTGGATCTACACTGGCGACAGGTCTCCGAGGCCATCGATCCTGCGCTTCTGAAACGGTTCCAGATGGTTCGGGAAAAGGTCGGGCCCGTCACCCTTGCACCGGTTTCCAACGCGGTCTGCGGCGGATGCAACCTCAATATCCCGCACCAGCTCTTCAATGAACTCCAGCGCTTCGACAGCCTCAAATACTGCCCCCACTGCCAGCGCCTCATCTTCTGGGAAAAGCCTTTGGAAGAAAATAACGGTTGAAAAACGGATCGTATGTGCGTATATAAATAGATTTCTACAGGCCGGAACTGTTCAGACGGCCGCCGGGTATCTATAAAGATATCCGGAGGAAAGTCCGAACACCGCAGGGCAGGGTGCTCCGTAACGCGGAGGCGCAGCTTTTAAAGGCTGCGACGGCAAGTGCAACAGAAAGGATACCGCCCCGTTATATGATCTTTAAGATCTTTCGGGGTAAGGGTGAAATGGTGCGGTAAGAGCGCACCGGTTCTCCGGGCGACCGGAGAAGCCAGGTAAACCCCACCCGGTGCAAAACCAAATAGGGAAGCGTTCGAGGATGGCCCGTCCGATGCTTCCGGGTCGGTTGCAGGAGGGGCCGGGCAACCGGCCTCCCAAGATGAATGGCCGTCGCCCCGGTGCGGGGAAACCCGAACCGGGGAACAGAATTCGGCTTACGAACGGTTCCGGCCTTTTTCCTTTATAAATGAACCCGCAGACGAGGTAGGAATGCTGACCATCGAAGAACTGAAGGTCGAGGTGGGCGGAAGAGAGATATTGAAGGATGTCAACATGGAGGTTCCTTCCGGGGAGACCCATATCTTATTTGGCCCAAACGGCTCCGGAAAGACCAGCCTAATGATGACCCTGATGGGCTTTTCCGGCTATAAAGTGACCCACGGCCGGATCACCTTCAAGGGCGAAGATATCACCCATATGCCGATCCATGAGCGGGCCCGGCTCGGCATCGGGATCTCCTTTCAGCGGCCCCCCACCATCAATGGCCTGAAGACCCGCCATATCGTGGATATGGCCGGCCGAAAACGGAACGGAGACGGGGATGTGGATGTGGATGCACTTGCGGTTCAACTGCAGTTCTCCGAGTTTCTGAACAGAGACGTCAACCACAACTTTTCCGGCGGCGAGATCAAGCGCTCCGAACTGCTGCAGCTCATGGCCCAGGGGCCCGATCTGGTGCTGCTGGACGAGCCGGAGTCCGGTGTCGATCTGGAGAGCATCGTCCTGATCGGGGATACCATCAACACCCTGCTCCATCGTGGGACCAAGCACAAGGGGGGCCCCTCACATAAAGCCGTCTCCCAGGCCCGATCCAAATCGGCCCTGGTGATCACCCATACGGGCCATATTTTGGATTATATCACCGCGGACAAAGGACAGGTGCTCTACAATGGGGTGCTCTGCTGTTCCAGAAATGCCAGAGAGATCCTCAAGTGGATCAGAGAATACGGTTATGAGGAGTGTACTCGATGTACGATTTTTTAAAAGATATCAACAAGGTCGATCCAAAACGGTATGAGACCGATGCCGCGGACCATGAATATGTGGAAGAACTCTCCCGGATCGCGCCGGCCGACGCGAAACGGTTTCTGGAGGTGGGCGTCGATACGAAGGAGACGGACCGCTCCGGAACCTTCATCGTCAAGGATCGGTCCGTGGTCCACTGCGGGAGCAAGCAGGAGGGGCTGGAGATATCGGGGCTATCCGAGGCTATGAAAAAGCATCCGTGGCTCTCCGAATACGTCTGGAAGAGCGTATCTCCGGATAAGGACGAATACACCCGAATGGCCAAGGAGAAGCCTCACGACGGCTATTTCATCCGGATCATGCCCGGGGTGAAGGTCGAAAAACCGGTGCAGTCCTGCCTCTACATCGAAAAGCAGGGGTTTTCCCAGAATGTCCACAACATCGTGATCGCAGAGGAGGATTCCGATCTTCACATCATCACCGGATGTGCGACAGCGCCCCATCTCACGGCCGGCCTCCATGTCGGGATCTCGGAGTTCTACATCAAAAAGGGTGCGCGCCTCACCTTCACCATGATCCATGACTGGGGAGAGAAGGTCAATGTCCGGCCCAGAACTGTTATCCGGGTAGCGGAGGGGGGAACACTTGTCTCCAATTACATCTCATTGAAGCCTGTCGGCTCCCTGCAGATGTATCCCACCACCTACCTGGAGGGAAAAGGGGCCGTGGCCCGCTTCAACAGCGTCCTGGTGGCCGGAAAAGGCGCATATCTCGACGTCGGCTCCCGGGTGATCCTCGACGCGCCCGAGACCCGGGCCGAGATCATCTCCAGGGGAATCGCGGCCGGCGGAACCATTATTGCCAGAGGAGATCTCGTGGGCCGGGTGGCCGGCATCAAGGCCCATCTCGAATGCAAGGGATTGATCCTGAGAGAGGGGCTGATGAAGGCGGTCCCGGAGCTTTCGGGAACCGTCCCTGATGTGGAGATGTCCCATGAGGCGGCTGTCGGCAAGATCGACCGGCGGGAGATCGAGTACCTCATGGCCCGTGGCCTGGACGAGGAGGAGGCGGTCTCCACTATCGT
>JAABSP010000062.1 GCA_011390345.1 Desulfobacteraceae bacterium | reverse complement strand
CAGCAAGGGAGGAGAGATGGATAAACTCGACGCGATATTTTCACCGCAATCGGTTGCAGTGATCGGCGCATCCACCACGCCGGGGAAGGTGGGGCACGATATCTTCGCCAACATCCTCCGGGGCGGATATCAGGGGGTTCTCTACCCGGTCAATCCGGGTGCAAGATCGATTTTAAGCGTTCGGGCCTATCCTTCGGTGAGCGATATCCCCGATCCGGTCGATCTCTCCATGATCATCCTTCCGCCCAAGCCGGCGCTGAAGGCCGCGGAGGAATCGGTTGAAAAGGGCGTCAAGGGGCTGGTGATCGTTTCGGCCGGCTTTCGGGAGGTGGGGCCCGAAGGGCGGGCCATCGAGGATCGGATCGTGGCCATCTGCCGGGAGGCCGGGGTTCGGGTTGTTGGCCCCAACTGTCTCGGGGTGATCAATCCACTGGCCAATGTCCGGCTCAATGCCAGCTTTTCCGCGCGGATGCCCGAGGCCGGCAGCATCTCCTTCATCTCTCAGAGCGGCGCGCTCTGCACTGCGGTTCTCGATTTCGCGGCGGACCGGGAGTTCGGCTTTTCCAAATTCATCTCCATCGGCAACAAGGCCGATGTGGATGAGCTGGACCTGCTTCGCTACTTCCACAGGGATGCCGATACCCGGGTGATCATGATCTATCTGGAGGAGCTTCGTCGGGGGCCTGAGTTCATCGAAGAGGTGAAGGAGATCACATCCGGGGCCAGACCAACGCCGATTCTGGTGATCAAATCTGGGCGGACCGGCGCGGGAGCAAAGGCCGCGGCCTCTCATACCGGGGCGCTGGCCGGCTCCGAGGCGGTCTATGATTCCATTTTCCAACAGTCGGGAATCATCCGGGTCGAATCCATCAATGACCTCTTCGACTATGCCAGCTCCTTTGCCACCAAGGTGGAGAGCACGCTGGGCAAGGTTCGGCGGAAGATTCCCACAGGCAATCGGGTCGCGATCGTGACGAACGCGGGAGGCCCCGGCATCGTGGCCACAGATATGACCATCTCATCGGGGCTGCAGCTTGCGGCCTTCAAAGAGGAGACCGTTGAGGTGCTGGCCAGCCATCTCCCTTCCACGGCCAACCTTCACAACCCGGTGGATGTGATCGGCGATGCCTCGCCGGACCGGTATGAGAATGCCCTGGCCGCGGTGATCCGGGACCAAGGAGTGGACGGCGCGCTGGTGATCCTCACCCCTCAATCCATGACCAACGCTCTTGCTACGGCCGAGGCCATCGTCCGGGTGGCCAGCCGCACCCAAAAGCCGATCCTCTGCTGCTTCATGGGCATCATCGACGTCTCTCCGGGCGTCAAATATCTCCAGGAGCGCGGATATCCGGTCTTTCGGTTCCCGGAACAGGCGGCAAAGGCATTCGGCGCGCTCTATCAGTACTCCCAGTGGCTCAGCCGGCAGCATCTGGCTCAATTTGACCGGAAACACGACCGGGAGCGGGCAAGGGAGATCATCAAAGAGTGCCTGGAAAAGGGCAAGACCCACATCGGCGAATTGGAAGGCAACCGGATTCTGAGCTGCTACGGATTCAATGTTCTGCCCACCGAGATCGCCAAAAATGCTGATGAGGCCATCTCGATTGCAGATCAAATCGGTTATCCTGTGGTGATGAAGATCTCGTCGGGTCAGATCCTGCACAAATCGGATGCGGGCGGGGTGAAGATCAAGCTGATGGATGCCGATGCAGTGCAAAAAGCCTTCGACGATATCATCGTCGGCGCGAAAGCCTTCAAGCCCGATGCCGTAATCGACGGGGTGCTGGTGCAGAAGATGGCCCCATCGGGCGAAGAGGTGATTCTCGGCTGCAACCGGTATCCGATCTTCGGGCCCCTGCTCATGTTCGGCTTCGGCGGCGTATTTGTGGAGGTCTTTCAGGATGTGGCCTTCCGGCTTGCGCCCATCGGCCGGAACGAGGCCCGGCGGATGATCCGGGACATCAAAGCATATAAGCTCTTCACCGGCTTCAGAGGACGGCCCCCGGCCGACACCGGCGCACTGGAGCGGCTTTTGGTCAACCTGTCGGATCTGGCCATCGACAATCCGGAGATCAACGAGATGGATATCAACCCGCTGCTGCTCCACGAGGAGGGCAAGGGCGCGACCGTGGCCGACTGCCGGATGATTCTCGAGCCGGGGGAGAAGCCTTCAGAGTAGAACCGGCAGGATCATCTCGCAGGAGCTGCCCCGGGCCGGGCTTTCACCAGCACGGAGAAGCCTTCGGAGTAGAACCGACAGGATCATCTCCCTTTGCAGAGGGCCGATGATGCAGATTATCAATTCTGATGAATTCTGAAGAAGACGTGCTCTATCCGGTGATCCTTCCGGTTCCGGAGGCGGGAATGCGCCTGGAGCGGCGGGAGAAGGTTCTATTCCTAAGCGAATATGCCCGAAAGGCCCTTGCCCTGTCAGCCGAAAAAAGCGGTCTTCTGCTGATGCCGGACCAGCTTCAAAAGGATGAGAGAGGGGCGCCGATTCCATTAGCCGGCATTCACTGGTCCATCTCCCATAAGCCGGAATATGTGGCCGGTCTGGCCGGAAAAATGGCTGTGGGCATCGACATAGAAGCCATCCGATCTGTTCATCCGGGGGTGATCGAAAAGGTGGTGAGCAGTGAAGAGGCAGCGATTCTTGAAGATGCGCCTTTGGCCCGCTTCTTTCGCTACTGGACCGCAAAGGAGGCGGTGCTCAAGGCCGCAGGCCGGGGAATCGGGGATCTGGAACGGTGCAGGGTGGTTTCAGCCGATGCCGCTGACCGGCTCTCCCTCTCTTACGGAGATCGGATCTGGAAGGTGGCCCATCATCTCTTCAACGGCCATATCGCGGCAGTGGTGGAGACGACCCCGCGCATCGAGTGGCAGATCGGGATCAACGCGGCGGAAAGCCCGGAGAAAGGGTGATGCTTGGCCACAAACCAAGTCACACAAGCTTTGTTGACCGATCAAGGGCTCGGAAAGTCCGGAGAAGGGGTGATCTCCTGAAAAGGAACCCCCTCCTCCGAGACTCTCCCGGAAGATTCTTCCATCATTTCTTATACCAGCGGCCAGTCGCGTCCTGGAGCCATTCCCCAGGATCGGCCTTCTGCTCGATCTGGGCCGCACGGTGTTTTCCGACCACCGGCACCGTGGTCCCCTGCTGTTGGGCAATGGCCTCATAAACCGCCTTCCGGTCCTGATTTTCCGCCCGCACCATATCCTCCTTGGGCTTTTCATTCCCCAGATACTCGAGATAGCCGCTGTTGTTCTCTCCGATGATCCCCTTGACCTTCAGGATCTTGATCTCGGGCAGGCGATCCTTCATCCGCGCCTTAATCGCCCCCATATCCAGAGCAGAAGCACCTCCTGCCAAAAGAGCGGTTATGGCAACAATGACCATTATCGTCATCCATGATTTCCGGTTCATCATTTCATCACTCCTGTTTTCATAAAGGTTTAACACTTTATTATTTCCCGGTCCGTTTTTTCCATTTTCACCGTTCTATTGCGGAACATTCCCGGGCTCTTTCACCTTCAAAGAATCGACTTTTGACCCGGGAATCACCTCGATTTTCTCTTCGGCCTGGTCGATATCGCCGAAGAAGTCATCCAACGCCTTGGCCACCTTTACATTGACATCGATGGTGATATGGATCGGCTTCACCTCCACCGGCTCCAGCTTCACCTGATGCCGCGTCTGACATGCCCCTAGCAGCCCTGCAAGGGCAATGGCCAGGAAGAGCAGCAGCGATTTTCTCATGGTTATCTCCTTTTATTGGATCATCTGAAAAAAATCTTTATATTTCAACAACTGATTCAGCGGAAGCCGAAAATTGACATCGAGCCGTATCCCCTGAAAGACCGAACCTTCGGCCCCGGCATCCACCCGGATAAAACGGTTCATGTCCCGGTTGTAATGGAAGGGGAGCGGGTGGGTCGGCTTGCCGTCAAAGCGGAGCTGCAGCAGCATATCCTCCCCAAGGGTATCGAGCCGCAACGTGGCCCACTGATACTCGTAATCCTTCAACGCCTCCTGGGCCAGTTCGATCTGAGTGGCCTCCCGCAGTGAATCAGAAAGGGCAGCCGTCAGCATCTCGGCTCCGGTCACATGAATCGTCCCTCCCTCTCCGGGTGTAGAGAAGAGAAAAGCATTGTCAAAGAAAAAACTCCCATTCTTATATTGGATCGGAATCTTCCCGCTGACAGCCCCCTCCCCTTCTGCCCGGGCCACCCCGACCTGTTCCAGAATCTTTGCCAGGTTGATCCGGTCTCCGTAGAGAACTGCGGAAAAATCCTGAACCCCCGGCACGATGCGGGTGGCCTGAACCGAAATCAGACCGCCGCTCCAGCCGAATCTGGCCTCTTCCAGGAAAAAGACCCCGCCCGGCTCGATCTGGTAATTGACTGAGCCGTCCGTAATGAAGATATCGCCAAAGGCTGCCCTTTGAAATCGGAGCTTCTGCTCAGGGGCTGTCCGAAAATAGGGAAGCTCGGGAAGAGAAAATCCCATTTCGATGCCCTCGACCGAGAATGCCCCCTCCTTGTGGACAGTACCCTTTGAAAGATCCCCTTCAAACGCCCCTGTTATTCCGCGGTCATGGAACCGAAAATGACCTTCTCCATTGATCAGCCCGTCCACGATGATTCCCGAAGCTGCCGGAAAGAGGCTTCTGAGATCCATACTTCCCGATCTCTCAGGCCGAAGAAGCTGCAGATCGATTTCCCCCAGCCCATCAGATGCCGCAAATAGGGGAAAATCCCCCTGAACCTTCAGCACCAGCCCCTTGATCAGCCGGTTGTAATGGGCACCGCGAAAGGAGAAACCCTCCGCTCCCTGCTCTACATCGATCTCGGCTGCCCCGAGAAATTTTTCCTCCCAGCGGATAGCATCCACCCAGACCTCTCCACTGGCTTTGTCCTTTCCGATCGGCCAGTGAAACGGAAGCGCCCCTCGGATGCCGGCCATCGAGAAACCGGCTTGGGGAAGAGAAACCGATCCCTTTGAAAACTTCAGCTCCGACCGGACCGGACCCTTCTCCTGAAAGCTTCCGGAAACATCCATTTCCGGCACACGAATTCGCGCAGGCCCTGCTGTAAGATCCAGATCCCCGGCATTCAATCGAAAGGAGATTTCCATTCCCCCGCTTCCCCCGCTTCCGCTGATCTCTGCCGCAGGATTCTTTACCGCGAACTCTCCAGCCCCGAAAATCATCCGAACCGGATTCCCCGTCTTTTCCGTGGTCCCGGCATCCACCTGAAAACGCCACCCCTTGTCACCATATCCAGCACCATATTGAAAGACAAATTCCAAGGGCTCAGGGAACTCTATATTTTCGATCTTTTGAAGGGCAGCCGTCATACCACCCTTTATATTCAACTCTTCTTTTGAAAGATCCATCTGTCCATCCCAGCCCCGAACCTCGACCGGAACAGGGCCATCCACCAGAAACGGAGAAAAGGAAAACCGAACCTCTTGATCTTCAACCGAAATCGAAAGACCCATCCCACTGTCCTTTTCTCCATCCTGTCCATGGGTCCCTTTTGTCCTTTGCGTCCTTTTGATCTTTTGTCCTTTCTTTTCTTGGGGAACCAGCTCAATTTCCCCATAGGAAACCACCGGCTCCTTCAACCGAAGATCGAGCCCTGCCCCTTCGACTGAAAAAGGAGACCACCCAAAACGCCCTTCCCCTTGAAGGCTCAATTTCCCCAGCAGGGTCAGTTCCGGAATGCTTCGGGTCAAATCCCCAAACTGCCCCAGCGCGATATCGCCATCCAGTGAAACCTCAGCTTTCTTATCGACAAGATCCGCGGCCCCGGAAAGAAAAATTTTCTCTCCTCTGGGATAGACGGTAAGATCTGTCTTCAGTTTACGCCCATTCTCCTGAAACCGAATCCCGCTGTCAAAGGGAACCCGAAACGTATCTTCCCCAGCAATCAGAACCAGAACGCTGTTTCGGATCTCAACCCGCTCGACCTCAAACCGCTTCCCGCTCCCACTGCTCTCCTCCTCTTTCCCGGACCGCTTCTCCTCCCCCTTCAGCCGATCCAGAACCTTCTGAAGATCGATCCCCCGGGGCACAACCTTTCCATCTTCCAGCACCAGATATATCTCAAGCCCATTGACGACCACCCGCTCAATCTTCCGGCCCCACAACCCGGAAGGTATATAGTCAACCTGTGTCGAAGCCACCCGAAGCGCCGGCGCATCCGCCTCTCCGATTTCAACCGGCCCCAGATCCAGCCCCGCAGACCCGATCCGGCGAACATCCAGAGAGACATCATCGAGACCGATCTCTCTCGCCAGTTGCGGAACCAGCACCGAAGCCGCGTAACCCGGGGCCCAAATATAAAGACCCGCGGCCACGACCATCAGGACAAGGATGATCGCACCAACGACATATACGACTCTCCTGAGGGCTTTTCGGCTCACGGGTCTCTTTTCGGTTTTTATGTTAAATTTTTTGAAAGATCGGCTATTGGAACTGTCCGTCCCGGATCTTATCCTCGATCTTCTGCCGCTTCTCCTCGGTGATAATGCCGAAATCGACCATGACCCCGCCGATCCCATCCTCCCGAAGGGCATCCTCCCGAAGGATCTCCTCGGGAGTTCTGAACTCCGTCGGATTGACATTTACAAATGTCCATTCCAGCGTCAATTCCGATTTCGGAAGCATTGTAAACTGCGTACCGTAGAAGACGAAGTGGTAGCTCAGCAGCATGTAGACCGCACCCACGACCACTGCAAGAACAATCAACTGCTTGATCTTTTTCATTACCATGACATCAACCCCTTATTAGGCCGTAATTGAACCGGTAATTAAACCGGTAATTGAACCAGACGATAAAAAAAAAGATCCGGTTTACGGCAGCTCACTCAGTTTTTTGTAATCGACCCGCTCCGCATATGCGGTGAGATCGGCCTTTGAAACCTCGCTCCCCTCGACGATCACCAGAAACCGCCGATCCACCATGATCTTGATATCCCCGTTCTTCTCCTCCGCATTATACTGGACAATGGCCTTCTCCTGGCCGATCTTCTCCAGCTTTCCCCCTTCGGAGGCCGCGAGCATCGGGTTGGTGAACATCATCATCATCCCCTGGATCATGGGCGCATCTGTCAGAATCTGAACCGAGACCGAAGCATCTTCTTTTTCATACTGCCGGCTTGCAGATACCCCCGTAAAAAGAGCCGCCCCGGATGCATCGGAGGTGGCCGCCTGTGCAGTCCACCCCCCTAGGGGCTCGGGCAGCATCGATTCGAGATGCCCCCCCTTCTTCTGGTTGATCAACTGAGACGCATAGTTGAGGCTTCCCACAGCCTCGCTGTACTGCCCTTTCTGATAGTATTCCAGCCCCTCATTGATGGCCTCGGTGATATCGTCCGCATAGACGGACCCTGCCCCGGCCATTCCTGCAGCAAACAAAGCAGCGCCTGCGAGAACTGCAAAGACATGTTTTTTCATTCAAGTTCCTTTCCCGTAATGGTTTTTTTAAATCAAAAAGGTGCGCCTTTCCTTATTGTCTGGCATACCACAATTTGATATCAAGGAAAATATAAAACAGATGTTTCCGCGTTCAAGATCTGGACCGCTTCAATATTGGCGAACCTTACAAATAGAGGAGATCCCATGAAAAAAATATTTTGGTCCCTGCTGACGATTTTTGGACTTTTTCTTGCCCCCCCTCAAAGCACCGGAACCGATCCGGACGGCGGCGCGATCGTCAAGGCCGCTTTTGACCATTTCCGGGGGAACGCCTCCATCTCCACAGTGCAGATGACCATCCACCGGCCCGACTGGGAGCGGACCATGACCCTGAAAGCCTGGACCCAAGGGCAGACCGATTCCCTCTTCACCATCATCTCGCCTTCCAAGGATCAGGGCAACGGAACCCTCAAAAAAGGAAGAGAGATGTGGATGTACAACCCCAAGGTGAACCGGGTGATCAAGCTGCCGCCTTCCATGATGTCCCAGTCCTGGATGGGCTCTGATTTCTCCAACAATGACCTGGCCAAGAGCGACACCCTCATCACCGACTACATCCACACGCTCACAGGAACCGAAACCCATGAGGGAAAAAAGGTCTATCAGATCGAATCGATCCCCAAACCCGGGGCCGCGGTAGTCTGGGGAATGCAGCGGCTCAAGGTCCGGGAGGATCACATCTTTCTGGAAGAGATCTTCTATGACGAGGACAAAAAACCGGTCAAGATCCTGCGGATGAGCGATATCGAGATGATAGGGGGAAAACTCTTTCCCCGGAAATGGCGGATGGAGAAAGCTGATGCCGAAGAGGGCGAGGAGTACACCCTGATCGAATACCAGGAACTCTCCTTTGTAAATGACCTGCCGGACCGACTCTTCTCCCTCTCCGCGCTCAAACATCCCGGAAGATAGGCCGCTCTATGTCCACAGACCTTAAAATGGCCATCCGAAACCTCTGGCGCAATCCGCGGCGGACTCTGCTGACCTTATCTGCCATCGCATTTGCCTGTCTGCTGCTGGTCTTCATGCTCTCCTTTCAGCTCGGCAGCTATGGCACCATGATCAATGCCGCTGTCCGGATCGAGACGGGCCATCTCCAGGTGCAGGCCCAGGAGTATCAGGAGAAAAGAGGCATCCGGCAGACCGTGGATCATCCCGAAATCATCGGAGAGGTTCTGGAAAATGTGGAAGCGATCCAAGCCTACACCTTCCGGGCACAGGCATTCTCCTTTGTCTCCTCGGAAGAACGATCCTATGGCGCACTGGTGGTGGGCATCGACCCGGTGAGGGAGGCGCAGGTCTCCACCCTGCCCCATCTGATCCGGAAAGGATCTTATCTGGAAAAAGGTGACATGGACCAGGCCCTGGTGGGAAAGCTTTTGGCCCAGAACCTGAAAGTGGATATCGGCGACGAACTGGTCGTTCTTGGCCAGGGAATGGACGGCTCCGTGGCCGCGACCGTGCTTCGGGTCAAGGGGATCTATAGCTCGGGCCAGGACGAATTCGACCGGTCTGCCATCCAGATGCCCCTCTCCTATTTTCAGGAGGTCTATTTCCTGCGGGGCGCAGTCCACCAGGTCATCGGAGTCTGCCCCCGTCTGGGGCGGGTCTCCGAAGCCAAAGCCGCTGTTCAAAAGAGACTCCATCAGCGCCTGCCGGAACAGAACCTGGTGGTCCTCGACTGGAACGAACTCATGCCGGGCCTGATGCAGGCCATCAAGCTCGATCTGACCGGGGGGCTCATCTTCTGGGGAATCCTGATCATTGTCGTGGCCTTCAGCATCCTGAACACTTTTTTGATGGCCGTACTGGAGCGGACAAGAGAGTTCGGGGTGCTCATGGCCATCGGCGCAGGCCCTGGTCGGCTGATGCGGCTGCTCCTTGCCGAATCGGTCTTCATGACTCTGATCGGCGTGATCTCGGGCATTCTTTTGGGATGTCTGGTGACGCTCTTCTTTCAGAGCAGAGGGATCGACATGGGCGGGGCCAGCGAGCTGCTCCAGCAGTTCGGCATCTCCGGGAGAATGTATCCGAGGCTCTCCTGGATCTCCGCGCTCCTAGGCCCCGCCCTGGTCTTCATCATCACCCTGCTGGCCGCGATCTATCCGGCCATGAAGATCCGAAGGCTCAACCCCGTTGAAGCGATGAATCAGGCATAAGGCGGTTTTCTGGAATCAAAATCCCACTGAAAAAGACGAAAAGTGGACCGAGCAGACAGAGCAGACAGAGTGGAGATTGTATCCCCAGTACCTTTGCCGGGATCTTCTTTTCCAAAAATCCCCCTAAGCGACCATTACTTTCAGCAGCAGATCTCCTCTGTCTCGGCCGGGAACCGTCCGGCCCATGCCGGAAAGGCGCAGCAGGGTTCCCTCCCCGGTTCCGGGCGGGATCTTCACTTTAAAGAGGCGGTTGTGAAACCCCCAGGGAATGTTGACCAGCTTCTGGGACCCCATCTGCGACTCATAGGGGGTGATGGAAAGGGTTCCGTAAAGGTTTGGGTCCCCCGGATTCCCGGTGGCATGGATAGCCTGAAGATGGCGGGTGTGCTTCTTTGCCGTCAGCGGCGCAAGCTTTTTCTGCATCCCGGAATGGGGCAGCAGATCCATCGCCTTTACCCCGATCATCCCCGCGACAAAGCCCCCCACATGGGCCCACCAGGCCACCCCGCTGACATCATGGGAACCGGCCGCGTTGAAGAACTGGATCAGAAACCAGACCGCAAGAAAAAAATAGGCCGGCAGCTCGATAAAATAGGGAATAATGATAATCGGAATCAGCGTCAGGACCCGCGCCTTGGGAAAAAGAAGAAAATAGCCCCCCATAACCCCCGCGATCGCGCCGCTCGCGCCGATGGTGGGAAGGGTGGAGTCGAGATTGAGCATGATATGCGCAGCCCCGGAGATGATCCCGCAGAGAAGATAGAAGGCAAGATACCTAAAGGGCCCTAAATGCGCCTCCACATTGTCGCCGAAGATATGGAGAAACCACATGTTCCCGATGATATGCATGAAGCCGCCGTGGAGGAACATGAAGGAAAAAAAAGATAAAATCTGATTGAAAAGGGGAAAATAGACCGCGATATCGGGCTGGGTGTAGCGGGCCGGGACCAGGCCGTATACATAGATGAATACGCCCTGGTCCGGCCGCGTGAGCTGAATCAGAAAGAAAAATACATTGATGACGATCAGCCCTGTGTTGACTATCGGGAAAGTCTTGGAGGGATGGGTGGTGTCATGAATCGGAATCATCGCTGATCCGCATGCTGATATCGACGCTTCTCGCGCCGTGGGTCAGGGCCCCGCAGGAGATGAGATCCGCGCCGGTCCGGGCCAGATCCTTCAACCGCTCCAGGTTTACCCCGCCCGAAACCTCGACCAGAGCCTGCCCCGCGATGAATTCCACCGCAGCCACCATCTCCTCGATCGACATGTTGTCGAGCATGATCACATCCGCGCCGGCATCCAGGGCCGCCTCCACCTGTTCCATGTCGGCCGCCTCAACCTCGATCTTGACCAGATGGGAAACCCGGTCCCGAACCTGTTGAACTGCGGCCCCAACCCCGCCGGCCACCGCGATGTGGTTGTCCTTGATGAGCACACCATCATAGAGCCCCATCCGATGGTTGAAAGCCCCGCCCATCCGCACCGCATACTTTTCCAGGGTACGCCAGCCGGGCGCGGTCTTCCGGGTATCGACCAGCCGAACCTTCTCTCCTTCGATCCGATCCACATAGGTCCGGGTCAAAGTAGCAATCCCGGAAAGGCGCTGGAGAAAGTTGAGCGCGATCCGCTCCCCCCGGAGCAGGGCCGACAGTCTGCCATGTATCTCGCAGATGACGGTTCCCTTCCGCACCGGCTCCCCGTCCTCGAAATCAGAGATGATCCGCACCTCCTGGTCCAGGCGCAGAAAGACCTGCCGGACCGCATCGAGCCCGGCAAGAATCAGATCCTCTTTGGCCAGAATAAAGGCCCGCCCCCGGCGATGGGGCTCCACCAGGCTTTCGGTGGTGATATCGCCGGGGCCGATGTCTTCAGCAAATGCCAGATCGATGAGATGGTCCAGTGCCCGCTCCATCGCTTATGCCCCCATCTCCCGGATGCGCTCCAGGTTGGTCTGAAACTTCTGCTGCTTCTCGGTAAGCTCATCATATCGGTTTCTGTTCTTTTCCACCACATCTTCGGGGGCCTTGGCGAGAAAATCTTCGTTGTTGAGCTTTCTGGAGACCCCGTTGAGTTCCTTGGAGATCTTTTCGATCTCCTTCTCCAGCCGCTCTGCCTCCTTCTCAAAGTCGATGATCCCCTCCAGTTGAACAAAAAGGGATGCCCCATCGACCACAGCAGTTGCCGATGCCTTGGGCCGGGCTCCCGGCTCTTCCACCGAAAGACCCTTTAACCGGGCAAGATTTTCGATCATCGATTTGTGCCGCTCCACGATCTCCCGGGCTCCCGGGTCCGGTGACTGGTAGGTCGCGTCAAGGGAAAGAGATGGGGCGATGTTCATCTCCCCGCGGATGTTGCGGACCACGGTGATGATGGCCATGATCCGGTTCATCTCGGCCTCGGCCCCTTCATCGGCCTCGATTTTTGCGATGTTCTCATCATCTTCGGGAAATCGTGCCCGCAGAATCGAGCCTTTGGTTCCGGGCAGCTTGTGCCAGATCTCCTCGGTTATAAAGGGCATGAAAGGATGGAGCAGCACCAGAATATCCCGCAATGTCCGCCAGAGCCCCCCCCTGGTCGCGGCCTGCCGATCGCTTCCCTCGTCAAAGAGAGCCGGCTTGATGGCCTCCAGATACCAGTCGCAGAACTCGTGCCATACAAACTGATAGATCGCGCCGGCCGCATCATTGAACCGGTAGCTGTCAATCGCCTCCCCCACCTCATGGGTCACCTTGGAAAGACGGGAGAGAATCCATTTGTCCGGCAGGGAGAGGCGCTCCTTCTCCGGCAGAAAAAAGCCACGGCTCTCCTCCGTCAGGTGCATGAAGGCGAACCGGGCCGCGTTCCAGAGCTTGTTGACGAAGTTGCGGTACCCCTCCACCCGCTTCTCCGACATCTTCACATCCCGGCCCTGGGCCGCAAAAGCCGCCAGTGTGAACCGAAACGCGTCCGTGCCGTACTTTTCGATGATATCCAGGGGGTCGATGACATTCCCCTTGGACTTGCTCATCTTCTTCCCCTCTTCGTCCCGCACCAGCGCGTGGACGTAGACATCCTTGAAGGGGACATCATTTTTGAAATGGATGCCCATCATCATCATCCGGGCCACCCAGAAGAAGAGGATATCAAAGGCCGTCACCAGCACCGAAGTCGGATAGAACTTCTGCAAAAGCCGGGAATCCTCGGGCCAGCCCATGGTTGAAAATGGCCAGAGCGCAGAGCTGAACCAGGTATCGAGTACATCGGTCTCCTGGGTCAGATCTGAAAGGCCGCACTTGGTGCAGAACTCGGGCGTTTCGGTCTGTACCATCATCTGGCCGCAGCCATCGCAGGTCCAGGCCGGAATCTGATGGCCCCACCAGATCTGGCGGGAGATGCACCAGTCCCGGATATTGTCGAGCCAGTCGAAATAGGTACTCTTCCACATCTCCGGAACGATCCTGGTCTGGCCGTTGCGCACTGCGTCCGCGGCCTTCTTTGCCAATGGCTTTGCCTTGACAAACCACTGTCTGGAGAGGTTCGGCTCCACAATGGTCTCGCATCGGTAGCAGTGGCCCACCGCATGGCGATGGGTTTCCACCTTTACCAGCAATTCCCCCTCCTCCAGCGCCGCGACTACGGCCTTGCGACATTCGAGCGGGTCCATCCCCTCGAACCGTCCCGCCTCGGCCGTCATCTTTCCGTCATCCCCGATCACCTTGGGGGCATCCAGACCGTGGCGCTCCCCGATCTCGAAGTCATTGGGATCATGCGCCGGGGTCACTTTCAAGCCGCCGGTTCCAAAGGACATATCCACATAGGTATCCCGGATGATGGGAATCTCCCGCTCCATCAGGGGCAGGACCACCTTGTCGGTGGAGAGATTCGCATACCGTTCGTCATCTGGATGGATCGCGAGGGCCGTATCCCCCAGCATGGTCTCGGGCCGGGTGGTGGCCACCACGATGCCGCCTGTGCCATCGGCAAAGGGATATTTTATATGATAGAGCCCCCCGTCATGATCCTCGTGCTCCACCTCCAGATCGGCCAGTGCGGTCTGACATCTCGGACACCAGTTGATGATATAGTTCCCCTGGTAGATCAGCCCCTCGTGGTAGAGCTGTACAAAGACCTTCCGGACCGCTTTCGACAGCCCCCCGTCCATGGTGAACCGCTCGCGGTCCCAGTCGCAGGAGGCCCCCAGCCGCTTGAGCTGGTTGATGATCCGCCCCCCGTACTCCTCCCGCCATTCCCAGACCGTATCGATGAACTTCTCCCGGCCGAGCTGATGCCGGTCCTTTCCCTCGGCCGCCAGCTTCTTCTCCACTACGTTCTGTGTTGCTATGCCGGCATGATCCGTGCCGGGCATCCAGAGGACGTTGTCGCCTTTCAGGCGCCGATACCGGCAGAGGATGTCCTGCAGCACATTGTTGAGCGCATGGCCCATGTGGAGGGCTCCCGTTACATTCGGGGGCGGTATTACAATGGAAAAGCCGCGGCTCTTTTCTTCTTCGTTTGCGGAGAAGAGCTTCTCCGAAATCCAGTAGTCGTACCAGCGCCGTTCCACATCATGCGGCTCATAGCTCTTGTCAAGCAGCTCAGTGCTCATAAAGTCTATACTCCTTGAAAAAATCGATCGATCCGGCAACTGCCGGATCGAGCCATACATCCTGCAATCGGTTATTGTTCCAATAGAAAAGGGGATTATGTGCTAATCCCCATAACAGTAAAAAAGTCATTATCTGCGATCGAAAGCCGCCATCTTCAGACCGGAACCCACCGATCAATCCCGGGGCTCATCCGATATCAGCACATCTTTGAGCTTTTCGATCTCTTTGGAGACCACCTTTTGGACGGCCTCGAAGAGAACCGATTCAATTCTTTCGGCAAAGACCTTTCGGATCACCCTTTCCAGAGCGGCTTCAAAGCCTTCCGGGGTAGCCGATATGGCTGCAAGCCTGTCCACGGACTCGGGGGTGAGGGGCGCGTCAACATCGGCAGAGGGCTCTTCTCCGGCCTCTGCTTCAGATATCGACGGCGCAGGGCCCGGAGCCTTACCAGTCGAAGCCATACCAACCGGATCCGTACCGAGCGGTTGGGCCAAGGTCACATCCTCTTCCGGAGAGGTCTCTTCTGCCGCCTCAATTTCATCCATCGGCTCGAAGGCATCGGCATCCGGTTCAGACGCCTCATCCTCATCCTCCACCTCCATTTCCAGAAGGTTCAGCAGATCCCGTTCCTTTTCCTCATCCAGGGGCTCCAGATCTTCATCTTCCGACAGGGTCTCGGCCTCAGAGATCTCCTCCTGCAGATCCGGTTCCTCTGCATCGATCTCGCCGGCCAGCGTATCAAGCACCTGCTCTTCCTCGTGGTCCCCTTCCTCTTCTGCGGCCTCCTCTTCCATGTCGAAGAGATCATCCTCATCGACCGCTGACTCCGCGGCAAGGGTTTCGATGTCGAGCGGCTCAGGCTCATCCGCCGCATCGACATCCGAAGAATCTTCGACCGCTTCAGGATCGATGATATCCTCCTGGACATCTTCTTCCGCAAGATCCAGAAGATCTTCATCAGCTTCGGGGACTTCAATGGGAGGAGCATCAACAGACATGACATTGGCCGGCTCATCTTCGGCTTCGGCAAGGGCTTCATCCAAGTTCAGAGGCCCATCATCGTCTTGAACCTCATCCTCCAGTTCAAAGGGCTGGAAATCAAGATCCGCCTCATCCGAATCCCCTTCCATCTCTCCCATATCTTCCATCTCTCCAGGGAGGGCATCCTCTTCTGCCATCAATGCCATATCCATCGGCGCATCCTCAGAGAGGGCCGTGGCCGCATCCAGATCCAGGGGCTCGTCCAGATCTTCCACATGGACGGTCTCTTCGACCTCTTCGGAGATCATGGCCTGTTTCGATTCCAGATCAAAAACCGCCTCATCATCATCTGAGAAAAGGGCTGTATCCGTCTCCTCCTCTTCAAAATCCTTTTCCAGTGCGGTATCGAAAGGCTCAGATTCATCATCGGATTCAAAACCGGAGTCAAAAGAGGACTCTTCCATTTCCAGATCGTCGATCTCCTCCATCTCCCCGAAAGAATCTTCTTCAGAATCCGCCTTTTCATGGGATGAATCGATTTCCTTTTCCATCGCGGTCGATGCGTTCTCCTGCTTCGCGTCGAAATCGAAAACCGCTTCTTCCTCCTCCCCCGCTTCTTCTATCGAATCTTCGGCATCTCTTTGGCCCCCGAGGGTCTCTTCCACCTCGCCGGATTCAAAGATATCCTTGGCATCGAGATCGAAGATCTCCTCATCATCCTCTTCCCCCTCATAGATCTCTTCGGAAGAGATGATGGTCTCATCATCAATATCCGGGATGTGGTCCGATTCCTCGGAAGATCCCTCTGCCTCCATCTCTTCAAAGAGCCTGCCGACACCAATGGTCTCCTCATAGGAAGACTCCTGGTCCGCACCGACGGGAGAGATGATGGTCTGGTCATCCAGATCCAGGATCTCCTCGTCATCATCATCATCATCATCCATCGGCGCAATCACGGTTCCTTCATCTTCAGCCCCGACATCCTCTTCCATATCTTCGAAGAGCCTGCCGACACCGATGGTCTCCTCATAGGGCTCATCATTATCGGTATCTTTTGCGGGGACGATCAGTGTCTCATCATCCAGATCGAGAACATCTTCAGCATCATCTTCCGACCCTTCGGAGCGATCGCTTAATGAAACGGTCTCCTCGATATTCTGGGGCGTGATGATGGTCCCCTCGTCAGAATCCTCAAGAAGATCGGTCAAATCGAGAATCTCGTCATCTTCGAGATCATCATCCCCCTCCTCGAACAACAGGTTAAGATCCTCTTCCTCTTTCCGTTCTTCCTCTGGTCTGTCTCTCTCTTTATCTTCCATAATGATCCCCCCGCGTTCCGGCTGAAGCGGCTCAATGGATGTAAAAGCGATACTAAAGATTTACAATATCTTGAAAAAGCTATCATAGGCCATTTGTACTGTCAAGCGATTCCTCCCTGAAGTGTTGCCGCGCTTTTTCAAGTTCATCTTTACAATCGGATTTATTTTATATATATCAAAAAAAATAAAGTCGAGCAGCATCCATTATATACCGGATGTACCGGCAGCCGCTCCTGAAGATCATTACCAACAGATTCAACAGAGGAGAAATCAGGATGAAAAGCAAAAGCAGATTATCGGTCATGTTCTGGATTGTAACGGCACTGGTTGCCAACGGGGTTCATGCAGAGGAGCAGAAGATCACGCCGCAGCAGGTGGTCGATCTGGTGAAGCGTTCGGTACAACTTATCGAGGAGAAGGGGCCTGATACGGCCTTTCCGGTCCTGAGCGATCCCAAGGGCGATTATGTGGACGGGGATCTCTATGTCTTCACCTACAACATGGACGGAGCCATCATCCAGCACCTGCGCCCCAAACTGGTTGGAAAGAATATGATGAACATCAAGGACAAGGAGGGGAAATGCCTGGCCTGTGATTTTGTCCGGATCGCCAAGGAGGAGGGGCAGGGCTGGTCCCAGTACTGGTGGCCCAAGCCCGGCAGCGGGGAACTGTCGGTAAAGGTCAGTTTCATCATGAAAGTGCCGGGCCATGAGCTGTTTGTGGGAGCCGGGGTGTACGACATAACCAAGGAAGAAGTGGAAGCGGTGGTGAATCAGTAATGGGAGCGGCAGTGCGGAAAAGGTTTTCGGGCAGGAAATACGGCCTTGTGACAAGAATCGCCCTTCTTCCGATCCTGGGGGTTCTGGTTCTGCTGAGCGTCAAGGGGCTGGATATGTATGTGGACATTCAGGCGGACCGGGCCTTTGTCATGGGACAGTACGGCAGTGATATCGCCTGGCATCTCACGGAAAGGAGATTGCTGGAAAACCAGTACCTGAACAACCCGCAGGCGGATCTGCTCCGCACTATCTCCGATCAGACGGTCCGAATAGAGAACCTGATTCAAAAGGCCGAATCGGTTTACAACAAAGCGGAGATCCGAAAGAAAATGGATAATCTGGCGGATCATTTCAAGGGGCATCAGCAGATATTTGAAGACGCGGCGGACGCAGCCCTGGATCTATCCGCGAATCGGGCCGAACTTCAGACCCTGTTCGATGAGAGCGACACCTATCTGAACCAGGCCATCAATGCCATTGTCGATGAAGAGACCCGGCTGACCATCATGATGGGTATCGATCTTTCCGAGAAGAAGATGGCTTTGAGAAGCGGCCTCAAGGAGATCCTCAGCTTCCACGCATCGGCCATGCTGAACATGAACGAGCTGATGACCTTCAAGGAGATCGACAAGTTCGAGAAGAAGCAGCAGGCGCTGAGGGAAAAAATGGAGGTAAGCTTCAACAATACGCAAGGGGTCGTTCTTTCGGTCGATGAGGCCGACCATACCCGATTGTGGGAAAATATCGTGGAAAAGCATGGGGTGATCCAGCGGGTTCAGGATGAGATGTTTTCCCATTGGAAGGATCTTCAACAGTTGACCCGGCAACTGGAAGAAGACAGCATCGGATCGAAGGCGGAGGTCCAGGCCGTCATTGCCGAAGCCGGGAAAAAGATCGAGGCCATCAACCGAAACGAACGGATCATCAGCTCCGCGGCCATTCTTGGGGGAATCCTGCTGCTGGGGGTCATCAGCTTTCTCTTCATCCTTTCCCTCACCGGTCTTTTGAATAGGCTGATCACCGGGCTGGACAAAGGGGCTTTGCGGATTGACGAAACTTCGGAAAGGGTTCTGGAAACGGGCCGGCAACTGACAAAAGGAAGCCAAAGCCAGGCAAAAGCCATCCAAGAGACCTCGACCGTTCTTGAGGAGATCTCGGCCATGGCAAACCGGAATGCGGACAATGCCGGACATGCCGATCATCTGATGAAAGAGGCCGGAGAGGTGATCCGGAAGGGGAGCCGGACTCTGGATGAACTGAAGGTATCCATGTCAAAGGTCTCCGATGCCAGCGAGAGGATATCGAAGATCGTCAAGACCATCGATGAAATCGCGTTTCAGACCAATCTTCTGGCCTTAAACGCCTCGGTGGAGGCCGCAAGAGCCGGTGAAGCCGGGGCCGGATTCGCGGTCGTGGCCAATGAGGTGCGGAATCTGGCCATGCGAGCAACCCAAGCGGCAAAAGAGACTGCCGGACTGATCGAAGAGACGGTGAGCTTCATCCATGACGGATCGGAGCATGTGGAGATCACCGGCAAGGGGTTTTCCGAGATTGTGGACAGCACCGCGGAAATCGAAAACCTTTTAGGAGAGATCGCGGCCGCTTCCAAAGAGCAGGCTTTGGGCATCGAACAGATCAACGACGCTGTTCTCCGCATGGATAAGGTGGTCCAGGAGATGGGGGCACACAGCGATCAATCGGCTGCGGCATCCGAAGACATGAATGGGGAGATGGAAAAGATCCGGGAGATGACGGATGAGCTGGTGCTGCTGATGAAGGGAGGCATGAAAGGCAAACCGGCATTATCCCCGGCAATTATCCCCGACAACTATCCATTGATCCACTCCGCCAGCCGGGGCGGAAAGGGAACGCAGGAGGAGACCGGATTCCAGTAGCACTGGGCATTCAGCTCCACCCCCTCCTGGATGAGGGAGACGGGCCGATCGGCTGAGACCACCACAACCACCACATCCCTATGCTCTGCGGTGAAGCGGAGGGCCGAATTGAATCTTGCGCCCCGTGCCCGGTCCTCCCCTCGAATCGTTCGTCCATCCAGAAGGCAGGCGAACCCGTGGAGCTTCAGGTCTGCACCGATGTGAACCGCGCCGTCCAGCGTGGAAAGGGAAAGGGTCAGCTCCATCTGATTCGAGTCCTGCAGATCCAGGGGCTTTTCGAGGTTCTGCCCCGCGATATAGACGGGCGGGTCGTTCAGATCGATGACCAGGGTGCAGCCGAACTTGCACTCCTCTGCGTTGTGAACGAGCTGCATCACGATTTTGAACAACTGGTGCTGCACCGCAGGATCGAGATAGGATTCCAGCAGGATCTCTTCGAACTCCACCAGATTGGCCTTGCGGGTGGAGGAGTGGAACCGGCCGTCGAAGAAGCTGCAGATGGGATCTCCGCTGAGATGCAGAAAGCCGTGCCCGCTTCTGAATTGGGCCGCGATATTGCCCTCGGGCATCGCGCCGGTGGCGATGCCCAATATGCTGCGGCCGTCGGAGATGAGGCTGTATTTAGGATTTTCCGTAGCCTGCAGCAGCTTCCGCACATGCTTGAAATTGTCGATGTTGGGCTGCTCGTCCGATGGAAACCGGGCAGCGAAATCGACACTGCCGATAAAGGGCGGCGGCACAAAGACCAATGTTCCCTGGGGCCATGACCCCTCCTCCAAGGTCTTCGAGATCCCCAGCACCGCATCCAGAATCGGGTAGCAGCGCATGGGAACATCCATTCCCAGAACCTTGTTCAGCTCATCCACGATATGATCCCGCACCGCATGGGTGGCATACTCCTGGAGCACATACCCCGAAGTTCCGATATAGCAGGAGTTCTCCGAAACCACATCGTGGGAGAGGAGCCAGACCGCATGCTCCATCCAGCGCTCGGTCGGGCCTGTTGAGAGCATGTCGGGATGGTGTTCGGTGAACCACATCTGGTAGAAGATGGAATGGGAGCGGCCCCCAAAGGAGATGAGCCCCGTCAGCCCCAGATTCCCTTCGGGGATCGGGTGGCCGTAGCTGCGCATGGCTTGGCTGTCGGTCCCCTCTCGCCGCCATCCGTCTGAGTCGATGTAGAGTTCCTCGAGCTTGGGCTCATGGCCCCGCAACAGGCTCTGGGGGTCGTAGATCCGGACGGAGCTGTCGGGCCGTGTCGCATAGATCACCGCAACCCGGCTGGGGCCCGAAAAATGGGAGATCCCCTCCCGCAGCCCCTCGAAAATATGGAAAGCACAGAGCTTTCGAATCATTGCATCGGTCATCTGCATCGCCTCCGGGTAGATTTCCGCGATTGTAAAAGATGACCATTACCACAATCAGAGCCGGATTTCAATAAGAGGCCCCGCTATTCCATCCCCCGAAAGATCTTGCGCAGGGAACCGACCAGCAGGGTCGAGAGGGGATTGACCCGGATCTGCGGATCAGCCCAGGGGCCTTGGATGGTATAATTGGCAGCGATAATCCCGTCTCCGGTGATCAGCTTTCCCACCAAAGGGATCGATCCCACAAGCTGATTCACCGTGTTGAAGGGAACGATGATCCCGGAAAGCCCCACTGTTTTCCCGGTGAGATCGATCTCTCCCTTGACCGTCACCCCCAAGGCACTCCCCTCCATCCGGCCCCAATCGATCAGCACCTTTTTATCGGCATAGAGCAGTTCCGAATCCAGCGTATCAAAGGGAATCCCCCGGTGATTGAGCTGCTCCACAAAACCGTCAAAGGAGGCCAGCGAGAGGAGATTGATCACTTCCGGAGCCTCGGTCACTGTGAAATTCTTCATCCTAATCTCGCCTTCAAAAGGCGGCACAAAAGCCAGAGGATCATGGGGATGGATTTCCGCGTGAAGCTGTCCGCCCCGGATATTGGAGAAGATCCCGAAGCCGTCCAGAAAGAGGCCCGCATCCTGGGCATGGAGGTTGAGATGGTAGGTCCCATCGGCCCGATCAAGATCGATCCGCACCCGGGACCGACTATCCATGCGCCCCTCCAGCACCCCGACCGGCGTCTCCTGACCGTTCCAGACCAGTTGTCCCACCGCATGGTTCAGGGCCCTGCTGTTTTTCAGGGAAATTTGGTCCAGGTCGACCACCAGGCGGATCGGAAACTTGGGCATCCCGGAAAAGGAGGCCGGCCCATTCTTCTCTTTCTCCTCCCATGCCATCAGTGGTGCGGCATCGAAAAGAGCGCCGGAAAGGTCGATCCTCGATTCCTCATCCTTATGCCACCGGATGTCGAGGTTCAGGTCATTCCGGCCGAACCTGACCCGGTAGAGGGCCGCTGTCAGCAGGTCCGAATCTGTATTCAGGGTTGCGGTTCCCTTCACCTCGATGCCGGTTCCGGAGAGGTCAAGATCTGAAAACCGGATCAAAGGCCCCTCGGCAAGGAGATCGAAACGAAAGATCGCATCCTGGTCAAAGGGCTTTTTCAGACCGATTCGATCGAGATCAATGGCCGCTTTTTGCAGATCGACAGATCCGGCCGCAGATACCCGGGAGCGGTCCATTTGAACCGAAGCCTCAACCCCCAGAAGCCCCTTCACAAAGGGGATGTGAATGCCATGCCGCGCCAGCCCATCGGTGGGGATCTGCGCGCTCAGTGCAATGCGAAGGGGGGGTTCCAGCAGCAGGTTCCGCTCCCAGCGGACCTGGACCGGCAATCGGTCCGCGATGATCTCCCCTTCTGCTGTAATCTGCCCCCCCGCGATCTTTGCCGAAAATGCTCCATTTTCCAGGGAGATCTCAAGGGGATTGGCAAAGGTTGCTCCCCGGATTTCAGATGCGGAATCGATGCCGGCAATCACATCCTTCGGCTCCAGCCCCTTCCAGATGTCAAAACGGAGGCCGAGACGGGTTCTGGCACTTCCGTGGACCACGGAAAAGGGAAGATTCTCCTTGTCATCAAAGACTTGCCCCAGATCCACGAGATCCCGGGCCGGCCCCTCCAGATTTCCCTCAATCCGGATGGGCGTGCGCTTTGCAGAGAATTTCGTGATCTCCACTATTCCCTGCAGGAGACGGGTACTGGCAAGAACCCCTTTGTCGATGCGGATCTTCACCGAATCCGCATCAAAGATCGCCTGCCCCGCGCCGTTTCTGAGGCGCGGCAGGGGCGGCTGATAATCGAGGATCACTTCACTGAAATCGACCACCGCCCCAAGGGCTTCGGCACGGGGGTGCTCTCTTTTGAAATCCTCGGGCGTCAACTGAAGCCGTAGATCTACCGTTTCCGCAATTCCTCCCTGAAAATGGGTTAAAAACCATTCCCGGAACTTGCGGGCCAGCCCAGAAGGCCAGAGATCCGGCAGGAGTTGGAAGGTGATGCCGGTGATGTTTGCTTTCAGATCCGTATCCAGGGGCCCGTTTTTCCATCCCACTGTTCCTGCGGCTGCCAGCTTGACAGTTCCTGTATCCGCGAAAAAGGAATCGATGGTAATGGTTGACAGATCACTGCCGAGCTGACCTGCGGCCTTGAGGGTCTGGATCGCGATGGGGGTATCCAGAAAGATATGGTTAATGGTTCCCCCTGAACCGGAAAAATGAAATGCCGCGCCGGCAAACCGATCCTCTGTGTCAAAAGACAACCGGATACGGCCGCTCAGGGGGAGATCCGCCCCCTGAAAATCGGAAAGCGGCGGAAGAATGCTCCCCAGAGCCTTTGGCATCAGGCGGATAAAATCGATCTCCGCATGAACTTCGCCCCTTTCCGGAAGGGAGAGCTGCCCCTTGAATCGAGTTTCTCCGGAGACCCATTCCACCCGTCCCTGAAGGGAGACCCGGACATCCTCTTCACTCGATTCGATAGTTCCCGTATCGATCCGGACCGCAACATTATCAGTACCTTCTCCAAAAAGAAGCACCGCGTCTTTCAGGGTCAGAAGACATTGCCCCCCATACCGGCCTATCCCGCTCCGAAGCCGGGAGAGCCCTTCCTGCAAAAAAAGGGCAATTTCTTCCGAAATCTTTTCGGCCCCCCCTGTATCTCTGCTGACAGTATCTGAAAAAGACCCATTTCCATCCAATCGGGTGAGATCCAGAATGGGCCGGTGCAGGATAATGCGGAAGGGATCGATCTCCCCCCGGACCAGGGATGAGAGACGCAGGTTCAGGCCGATATCCGGGGATGCGGCCAGAATAGATCCATCTTGGCTGCGGACCTGCACACGGTCGATTCGGATAGCTGGGTCCAGGCTTCCCAATGGCCAATCCAGCCGGATGCCTTCGATCCGGCTGTCGGTTCCCGGTAGTGTCCGGGCCAGGGCCCGTTCCACCGCGGGGCCGAGAAATCCAAGAGATGGTGGTGCGACCCGGATCCAGAGCAGCCCGGCAGAAAGAAAAAAAAGCAGCAGAAGGCCGAGGCGCAGGCCCCGGCGCATCCATATGAGCATCGGTTATTTCCTGTTTTGAATCAGCGCGTGGTAGGCTTGGGTCAGCCGGATGAACTTTTTGCTGTCGCCGCCCTTGTCCGGATGCATCTCCAGGGCTTTGCGCCGGTAGATCCGTGTGATCTGGACCCGGCTCATCCCGACGACATCCTCCTTTGTGAGGCCAAGGACATCACGGGCTTGGTTCCGGCTCATGGTGGGCTGGGCGCGGGGCGGGATATAGTCTCTGCGGCTGTTTATGTAATCCCGGATGTAGTCCTGCATGAAACTGCTCCCGCCGAAGTCGTTGTCAAAGTGCATGAAGAGATACCGGGTCAGATAGTGATGGAGGCTGTCGTTGCGCTTCATGCCGGTCCAGAATCGCGTGTCCGCATCGAGGCGGCAGATCTCGTCGAGAAAGCACTCGTCCACCTTCTCCGGGTCCAATGCCTGGGGCATGATCTTCGCGAAGTTCTGAGGAAAGAGGCGCTGGAGATCGAAGATCACATAGACATAGGTCTTCTCTTCATGGGGCCGCAGGATCGCCTCCTTTTCCATGAGGTACTGCTCGATCTCGTCTCTGCACTTTCCCAGGATGCCGCTGAAGAGCTTTGGGCTGACGCCCCCGATCCGGCCCTGGTCAAGTTGTCCGTAGCGAAGATAGTGAATCCGCCGTCTGTCGAAGAGGTGGAACATGGAGACGGATTCCGGGGTTTTGGGCTTCCGCCGCTTTTCCGTGATCTGCTTCTCCCGCTGCCGGAAGGGCTCCACATTGTGGCGGATATCGGGCCGGACAAATGGCCATAGGATGTTTTCGAGCTGTTCGTAGATGGGGCCTTGGGGCGCGCAGGAGCGGACCGCGTCCTCGAGGTCCTCATGGACATAGTAGGCGTTGCCGCCCGGATAGACGATGAACCGGGTCGGATCGTCTCCGAGGTCGAAGAGTTCCCGGCTCTTCAGGACCTCCCCGTCCTCATAGGATTCCCGAATCCAGTAGCGGATTCGGCCATCCATCCGTTTTTTGGCTATATACATATTTTGTTTGCAACCTTTTTGTTTTTCGATTTTGAAAAAAGCATATTTACTGGTAAAAAAAAGAGCGTTACAGATCATTTCACTGTTTACGGAGAAGAATCGGAAGATGAATCATGGATGACAGAACCATACAGGCAGTGCTCTTTGAATATATCGCAAACTCTACCACAAAGCGGACCCAACCTCAAGCGGAGAAACACCTCTCTTCGTCTCTGGCCGTGGACCGAAGACGAATCCGGCGGGCAATCCGTGCGCTGATCCAAGAGAACCGGCTCTGCTACACTTCCCATTTCGGCTCCGGATTCATCGAGGTCTGCTTCAATCGGCCGGTCCGAATCGGAAAGAGAATTCTTCTGATACCCGCGGAAAGAACCGTCTCCCTTTTACCGGGCGATCTTCCTGTACGGATCGCTGCCGGCGCGGCCTTTGGCGAGGGCGGACATCCCACCACAAGGCTCTGCCTTGCCGGATTGGAACGGGCTTTGATGGAAAAAAAGCTTCTGTCCGAAGGGGCGGGGCTTTCCGGTTCAACGGGCCTCGATATCGGCACGGGGTCGGGGGTGCTGGCCATTGCCGCGGCCGCGATGGGAGTGGGCAGGGTTCTGGGCCTCGATACAGATCCCTGTGCCCGGGACG
Source organism: Desulfobacteraceae bacterium (assembly GCA_011390345.1). Lineage (GTDB taxonomy): Bacteria > Desulfobacterota > Desulfobacteria > Desulfobacterales > JAABSP01 > JAABSP01. The sequence continues at coordinate 2,618 of JAABSP010000062.1, read as the reverse complement.
AAGCACAGCGGAATGTTCTTCTCAATGGTCTGGCGGATCGGATCGAGATCGACGACCGGCCCATCCACGGCCTCGGGCGAGATTCCCGGTGGGGCCGTTTCTCCCTGATCCTTGCCAATCTGCGATATCCGACGCTGGCGGGTCTGGCTTCGATCATCCGCGATATTACCGCGGACAAAGCCGTTCTCGTGCTCTCAGGCTTTCGGGAGGATGAAGCTCTCGATCTCCTTTCCGTTTATACGGATGCAGGGTTTGCCTCCCTTTGGGAATCATCGGAAAAGGAATGGCATGGGCTCGTTCTTGCCAAAGCCGCGTAAATCGGCTACCATTTAATCGGAATATATCTTTTATCTGTCGAAATCGAACCCAAATCGAACCCAAAAGGAGTGGAAATGGCAAAAAAGATACTGATCGTCGGAGGCGTTGCCGGCGGCGCTACTGCAGCGGCCCGGATCCGGCGGCTGGATGAAACGGCCCAGGTGATCCTTTTTGAACGGGGGGAGTATATCTCCTTTGCCAACTGCGGCCTTCCCTATTACATCGGAAATATCATCAAAAAGCGGGACCGGCTTCTGGTGACCACCCGAGAAGATTTCATGGAGCGGTACAACATCGATATCCGGAACTTCTCCGAGGTCACGGCCATCGACCGGGCAGCAAAGCAGGTAACGGTGGTAAATGCGCTGGACCGCAAGACCTACACCGAATCCTATGACAAGCTGATCCTCTCGCCGGGTGCGGAGCCGGTGCGGCCTCCCATAGAGGGCATGGAGAACGAGAACTTCTTCACCCTCAGAAACATTCCGGATACGGACCGGATCAAGGCGCGGCTTGACAAAGAGAAGCCGGAGGCGGCCGTGGTGGTCGGCGGCGGCTTCATCGGGATCGAGATGGCCGAAAACCTCGCGGAGCGGGGGGTGAAAGTGACCCTGGTGGAGATGCTGGATCAGGTGCTTGCACCCCTCGATTACGAGATGGCGACCATTGTCCATGCCCACTTGCGGGAGAAGGGTGTGGAGTGCCGCCTTTCGGACGGGGTTCAATCCTTTTCCAAAAAGGATGGCCAGGTGGTTGTGCATACCCGGGCCGGGGGCGAGATCCCCTGCGATATGGTGATCATGGCCGTTGGTGTTCGCCCCGAAAACCGGCTGGCGAAAGAGGCCGGGCTGAAGATCGGGGGGGCCGGCGGAATCATCGTGGATGGATCTATGCGCACCTCGGACCCGCACATCTATGCGGTGGGGGATGCGGTGGAGGTGAGAGATTTTGTAACGGGCCTGCCGGTCATGACCGCGCTGGCAGGACCCGCGAACAAGCAGGGGCGGATCGCGGCCGACAATGTCACGGGCGGAAGATCGGTCTTCAAGGGCACATTGGGAACCATGGTAGTGAAGGTCTTCGACCAGACGGTCGCGGCAACCGGGCCCAATGCCAAGTCTCTGGAGAGAAACGGGGTTCCGCATCTGGTCAGCTACACCCATTCCAGCTCCCACGCCACTTATTACCCGGGCGCGGACAACATGGCGGTCAAGCTCATCTTTTCACCGGGCAGCGGAAGAGTCCTCGGCGCGCAGATCGTCGGCGGGAAGGGGGTCGATAAACGGATCGACATTTTTGCCACCGCGATAAAGGCCGGTATGACGGTCTATGATCTGGAGGAGCTGGAGCTGGCCTACGCGCCGCCCTACGGATCGGCCAAGGACCCGGTCAATATCGCAGGCTTTGTCGCGGCCAATCAATTGAAGGGGGATCTGGAGGTGGTCCACTGGAACGAGCTGCCGGGGTTCGATCCGGAAAATGAGGTACTCATGGACCTGCGCACCAAAAGGGAGCTGGAGAAGTTCGGAATCCTGGAAGGCGCAATCCACATTCCCATTGACGAGCTTCGGAGCCGGCTCTCGGAGCTGGACCGGGAAAAGATCTATATTCCCTACTGCGCTGTCGGATTGCGGGGATACATCGGCCACAGGATTCTGGTGCAGAACGGATTTTCATCCCGGAACCTGAGCGGCGGCATGGAGACGCTTATGGGCTGCATGGAAAAGCTGGTCAAAGAGAAGAATCTCGCGCTGAAGCTGACCGATTACCGGCCTTGACCGTTTTGGACCGATAGACAAAGGAAAACTGTAAGGGGGCAGCTTCGCGCCCCCTTAACCGGATATCGGTCTGGCCCGGTTTTTCCCGGCCTTTTTTGGCTTGGATCTGTTCTTTTTACCGCAAGCCCACAAAGGGATTGGACTTCTTCTCCCTTCCGACCGAGGTGTCAGGGCCATGCCCCGAATGGACTGTCACCGAATCGCCCAGCGGAAATATCTTCTCATGAACGCTCTTCACCAGGGTGTTGTAATCGCCGCCCGGCAGATCGGTGCGGCCGATGGAGCCGGAGAAGAGGAGATCCCCCACGAAGACATGGTCTCCGGTATGCAGGGAGATCCCGCCGGGGCTGTGGCCCGGGGTGTGGAGCACCGAAAGGGTGATCTTACCGAAAGAGACGGTGTCGCCGTCATTCAGGGTCTTGTCCGGCGGCGGGGAGTTCTCCGACGAGAGGCCGAAGGAGGCCGCGGCAGAAGAGAGCTGATCCAGCATGGGCTCATCCCCGGCATGGAGTAGAGTCGGCG
>JAABSP010000143.1 GCA_011390345.1 Desulfobacteraceae bacterium | reverse complement strand
CCATTCTTTGACGATCACCTTCCTTTTTTTGAAGGGTATTATAATAAGGATTGGGATCGACTGGCGGAGCTGAACATCTGCGGGATCGAATATCTCAAGGATCAGATGGGGCTGAAGGGGAAGAAGAGCGTGCGAGCATCGGAAATGGGAGAGATGAGCGATGATCCCACGGATCGGCTCATCGACATCTGCAAAGCCCTGGGGGGAGATACCTATCTTTCGGGACAGGATGGGGCGCGATATATGAATTTAGAGCGATTCAGAGAGAGGGGCGTAAGAGTTATCTTTCAAGATTTTCATCATCCCACATATCCGCAGCGATTTTCCGATTTCATTTCCCATCTTTCTGCACTCGATCTTCTCTTCAACTGGGGCCCGGAGAGCCTTGGGATACTGAGAGGGCAGAGGAAAGTTCCATGAACCCTAAAATGGAGATCCTGGCCATTGGCGCACATCCGGACGACATCGAGTTCGGCTGCGGCGGGACCCTTGTCAAATTTGCCGAAAAGGGGCACGGGATCTCTATGCTGATCATGACCTGTGGGCAAATGGGCGGTAAAGAGGATGTCCGGTCTGCGGAACAGGAGCGTTCGGCCCGAATCCTCGGGGCAAAGAAAATCTACTGGGGCGGATACAGAGATACTTATCTGGCCGTGGACAGGGAGATTATCGAAAAGATAGAAAAGATCATCAAAGCGGTTCAACCCACCTTCATTTTCTGCAGCTTTCCCGACGACACCCACCAGGATCACCGCCATCTTGCCCAGATGACCATCTCCGCCACCCGGTACATCCGAAATGTTCTTTTTTACGAAGGGCCCACAACACAGAATTTCAATCCCAGCGTTTATGTGGACATCTCCGGAACACTCGATAGGAAGATGGATGCATTGAAAGCCCATGCATCCCAGGTGATGAAGACCAATATCGAAGGCCTTTCCATCCTGGAACTGGCCTGCTCCACCGCAAATTTCCGGGGGATTCAGGGGCGGGTCAAATGTGCGGAAGCTTTCCAGCCCTTGCGGCTTTTCATCAACATATGAATCCGGTTCCCCATTCCCGGCCCACACTGGGAGATGAGGAGGCCGGGGCCGTTGCCGCAGTCGTTCGCAGCGGCCATATCGCGAAAGGGGAAAGGGTTCGAAATTTCGAGAAAGCCTTTTGCAGAAAGATCGGTCTCTCCAATGGTGCGGCCCTCTCTTCGGGGACGGCCGCGCTTCACCTGGTTCTTCTGGCGCTCGGGGTCGGTTCCGGGGATGAGGTGATATTGCCCGGTTTCGTCTGCACTGCACTTTTGAATGCAGTTCGTTATGTGGGGGCCGATCCGGTGATAGCAGAGGTTCTCCCCGAAACCGGCAACATCGACCCGGCAGATGCCGTGGACCGGATCACCAGAAAGACCCGGGCCCTCATCGTTCCGCATATGTTCGGCCTGCCCGCGGATATCGGTCCCTTGCTGGAGACCGGGATTCCGGTGATCGAAGATTGTGCCCAGACATTCTGTACCAAATGGAAGGGAAAGCCTCTGGGAACCCTGGGCAGGGCATCGGTCTTCTCCTTTTACGCCACAAAACTCATCACCACTGGGGAGGGCGGGATGGCGGCTTCAAAAGATGCGGAACTCCTCTCCGTTATTCGGGATCTTTCACGATATGACCAGCCGGCTGACGGAAAAACCCGGTACAATTACAAGATGACCGATATGGCCGCTGTGATGGGGGGTGTCCAGTTGGAGCGTCTCGAAGGGTTTATCCAAAGGCGCAAAGAGATCGCTCTGCTGTATGATGAGGCTTTTGCCGGTCTGGATCTCCGGCTTCCTCGGTCAGATCCCGCGCATATCTATTACCGCTATGTTCTCACCGGCTGCAGAGATGTGGAGAAGGCCATCCAACGCCTCCGGAGGGAGGGCATCGACGGCTCCCGTCCCGTCCACAGGCCCCTTCATGCCTATCTGGGGCTTAACGGTTATGCCAGGACCGAAGCCCTCTGGAATACAGCCCTGTCGGTTCCCATTTATCCATCCCTTTCTGATCCTGTCGCATCTAAGGTTGCAGAACAGGTCTCAAAGATTGTCGGAACCCTGTAAGGTAGGAAATTCCTACGTCCGATTCATCTGCGCGCACTATTGCGGGATAATAATGCAGATGTTATTCTAAACTCTGAAGATATCGGATTTCGGGAAGAGAAGGGCATCCGAAAAAAAGTGTGATTCTCATCATATAGATCGTTTAGGTAGATCGTTTAGGTAGATCGTTTAGGTAGATCGTTTAGGTAGATCGTTAGCTCCAAAATTTGTAGCATAAAATCCCAAATGTTGTAGCTGGACTGATGTGAGAGAAATTCCAGCCTGCCCCAAGGGATTTTCAGTAAAATCAAAAATATAATCCCAAAGTATCATCATGCTCTTCAAAATCCGGTATTTTCCGAAATGGGCTGCGGAAATCGCGGCTGCTCTGATCGCCCTGATCCTTTTCACACCCCTGGCCAAGGCGTTTTTTGAAAAAAACCAATGGCAATCGGTGTACATCTTCGGTCTTGCTCTGACGCTCTCTTACCTTTTGACGCCTGTTTTCGGATGGATTGCCAGAAAGGGGGGCATCCTCGATATTCCGGATGAAAGAAAGCCCCACCTGGACTCCACGCCCCTGCTGGGCGGCGGCTCGGTTTTTTTGGGAACGATTATTGCATCCTATTGGCTCGGTGGAATGTTTTATTCAAGAGGTCTTCTGTCGATTCTGATCGGTTCGGCCATCCTCTTTGGGGCCGGTCTTGCAGATGACATCAAAGGCCTTTCCGCAGGTTTCAGGCTCTGCATTCAGATGATTGCCGGGGCCATTGTCATAAGCAGCGGCGTCATCCTCTCGGTGATTCCGGAGAACCTCGGGATCATATCCGATATCGGCAATATTCTTCTGACCTTTACATGGATCATCGGGATCACCAACGGGATGAACTTCTTTGACGGGATGGATGGACTTGCAGCGGGACTGGGCGCGGTGATCGGCTTTTTTCTGTCGGTGGTGGCTTTTCGAGCGGGGCAGCTCCATGCCGGATGGGTCTGCATCGGGGTGAGCGGCGCCTGCATAGGCTTTCTGCCGCACAATTTCCCGATTCGAGAGAGAGCCGATATCTTTTTGGGGGATGCGGGAAGCACTTTTATCGGATTCATTCTCGCCTCTCTTGCTGTCTACGGCGATTGGGCCGAAAATGATCCTGTGGTTGCACTGATCTCGCCGATGCTTATCTTCTGGCTTCTGATTTTCGATATGATCCATATCACCGTTGACCGGATCGGGTCCGGAAAAGTGAAGACCTTCCGGGAATGGATTGAATATGTGGGAAAGGACCATCTGCATCACCGGCTCTCCAATGTTCTGGGGGGAGCCAGGCAGAGCGTCCTTTTTATCTATATGCTCAGTTTCTGCATGGGCACAAGCGCCATCGTTCTGCATGGGGCAGGCGCTCTGGAAGCGATCCTGCTCCTGCTTCAGGCCGCGTTCATTCTGATTCTGGTAACGATTCTGGAGCGCAGAGGCCGTTCTTTAAACCGGATCTGTAATCGATCCTCATCGTAAGAAATTATATTTATGGTTCGATTTGAATATATTATGGAAAAAGAGCCCACACCTTCTGACAAGAAGATCGGGAAGCCGAACAGAGGAAAGCGCCCGCCTCTCAAGGTGCTGACGGAGGAAAGTGAAATATCGGATCTGATATCCGATACTCCGGAGGGATATATGGCCAGAATACAGGAGCGGGAGGCGCTGTATGATGTCGCTTTCGATTATCTGGCCCAAGTTCTGCGCGCAACAGCGAATCATCAGCCCTTTTCCCCGGAGAGAGGACTTGAGATCATTGGGGAGATGGCCCGTATCGATGGGGATGAAGATCCGCTCTTGATCCGCGCCATCCATGAAGATCATCTGGAAGAGTATCCGATTTACCATTGTGTGAATACGGCCGTTTTTTCCATCCATCTGGCCAGAAGGCTGGGCAGAAATGAGGCCGATATCTGCCGTGCCGGGTTGCTGGGGCTTCTGCATGATGTCGGTTTCGCCCGGATTTCCGAGCCGCTCCTCTACAAAGAAGCGCAGTTGACCCCGGACGAGATCGAGAGTATGCGGCGCCGACCTCTCCACAGCCATGAGATCCTGATTTCCCTGGGCGCTTCCTGGAAATGGTTGGCCCATGGTGCCATAGGGGTCTATGAGAGAAAAGATGGAACCGGATATCCGAATGGGTTGGCCGGAGATGCGATTCCGGATATTTCCCGGATCGTCGGGCTGGTCTCCCTGTATGAGGCATTGATTCATTCCCGGCCCCAGGGGGAGAAATTTCTCTTTTTTCCGGCCATGAAATGGGTCGTTAAAAATGAAAAGAACGGCTTCGGCAGGGAATATCTCAAGGCGTTTCTCTCTCTTTTCACATTTTTTCCCCTCCACAGCTTTGTCCGGCTCAATACCGGTGCGGTCGGCAAGGTCATCGGAACATTTGAGGAGCAGCCCATGCGGCCAAAGCTTCAGATGATATACGATGCTGCGGGAAGGGGCATTGCGGTTGAACGAGTGATTGATATGCGGGAGCATTCGCTGCTCCATGTGATCTATTCTGTTTCCAAAGATGAAGTGGCAGAGAAGATTGACGAGGAGAGCCGATCGCGGTGAAATTTGCAGTTCAATCGATCCGATTTCTCTTTTTCCTCCTTTTTCTTACTGGCTGCGCGGGATTGGACGAGAAGGTCTTTGCACCCGCTTTTCCGGAGCAGGCGGACGGACTTCCGATTTCCGGTAAATTTCGAACACTGGCTGTTGCCGATTTTGATCTTGACGGAAATTTGGATATCGCGGGAGGCTCTTCCTCGCCCGGAACGGTGGCGATCTGGTATGGGGACGGAGAGGGAAACTTCTCTGAAGCCGATTACCTGCCCATCAAAGGAGATGTGCGCTCTATAGCGGCCGGAGATGTGAATGGGGATGGCCGTCCCGACATGGTCTTTTCGGTGCAGAAGGAGTCGACCGGGATCATGGTCTGGCTCAACGGGGAAGATAAGGCGTGGCGCCGGGGGGTCTCTCCGGTGGAGGGGAACAATTATGAGGGGGTGAGGCTCTCCGATATCAACGGGGACGGCCACCTGGACATTCTCGCGGCCAATGCGACCCTGGAATCGGACGGCGGCATTCAGATCTGGCTCGGCGATGGCCGCGGAAACTGGCCGGCCGAATCGGGCCCCACGGTTCGAGGGTTGTACATGGACATGATTCTGGTCGATGTCAACGATGACGGCTTTTCCGATCTTGTCGGCTCCGGATGGGGAAATGAGGGCGCTCTCCGGGTATGGCTGGGGGATGGAACCGGGGCATGGACTCTCCTCCCGGAGATTGCGCGGGGAAGTTTCTACGGGTTGAGCATCGCAGATGTCAATGATGACGGAAAGGCCGACATTCTTGCCGGAACATACCGGGACGGGGTTGCCGTCTTTCTGGGCGTCGGCTCGGGGAGATTCTGGGAGATGTCAGGCCCCTGGAAGACCGGAAGCTACTGGCAGGCCAGAACCCTGGACTTGAACGGGGATGGGATCTTGGAGATTCTGGCCGGCTCTCTGGAATCCGAGGGAATAAAGATCTGGGGACGCCATCCAGAGGATGGATGGGTTCGGGTCCGGGGATATCTTCCGGAGACTGGAACCTATTACGCGATCAAAATCGAAGATCTTGACGGTGATGGCCGCAGTGAGGTCTGTGCGGCCAATTTCGGCGGGGGAATCAAATTCTGGAAGGGAAAGGGGAGCCCACTCTCCCCGAAGAGTTCGGTCAGGCAGGTCGGAGAGGTCGAGGGAAAGGAGGTCAGGGAGGCTCCGGAGCAGAATGAGGTCTATACCAGCGTCTCTGGAATTCCCGAGTATCGGATCGGCCCCGGAGATGTCCTGGAGGTCACCATGTGGAAAGGTTCGACCGGGACCCGGGAGGAGATCCTGGTGCGTCCCGACGGAAAGATCTCCTTTGCATTTGTGGAGGATCTGCCGGTGCAGGGGCTGACGCCGACCCAGCTCGATGAGCGGTTGACCGCGGATCTCAAGCGCTACATTCGAAACCCGCGCATCGATATCGTGGTTGACAAATACAGCAGCAAATTCGTCACCTTTGCCGGAGAGATCTATACCAACGTCACCTTCAGGTCCGGACCGGGCCGGTATCCGCTGACCGGGAAGACTACCCTGCTGGAGATGCTCTCCAAAGTGGGCGGGCCCACCCAGGACGCCAACCTGCGCGATGTTCGGGTTCGGAACCAGCAGGGGAGAACCTACAGTGTCGATCTCTACAAGACCATCAACTATGGGGATCAATCCCAGAATATCATCATCGACGCGGGGGATCTGGTGGTCATTCCCGCGATCACCCGGGAGGCCAACCGGGTCTATGTCTTCGGCGAGGTGGGCAAACCCGGGGTCTATACCTTTGCCGGCTCTCAGATGCGCCTTTTTGACGCGATCTCCCAGGCCGGGGGGCTGACCATCTTCGGCCGGCCCGAGGGGACCCGAGTCGTCCGGGGGGATATCACCCAGCCTGAGGTCATCTCCGCAGACCTGGAAAGGCTGATCCAGGAGGGGGACATGACCCAGAACATCGCTCTGGCCAACGGCGATCTGGTCTATGTTCCCCGAAGCATGGTGGGAGACGCGAATCTCTTTGTCAAGCAGATCTCTCCGCTGTTGAATCTGATCTTCGCGCCGGCCCAGTTCCGGGATGAATATCTGGACCGGGATGCCCTTCGTTTCCCCTAGTCTGATCCTCGATTTTTTTCCATGGCGCAATATGATGTCGATCTGAGAGACTACTGGCGGATCATCCGCAAAAGACGGTTTGTGGTCATTGCGATGGCCCTTCTGGTGGCTGGGTTTTCCTATCTTTTTTCAAGATTTACAGAGCCTCCTCCGATCTTTGAGTCCCAGGCCGCGGTCAAGATCGAGCGCCGCACCACATCCGCAGAATATTTCATGGGGTTCTTCTGGGATATGGGAGACAGTATCTCCACCCAGGCCCAAATCATCAAAAGCTTTCCGGTTCTCTACCGGACCGCAGAGAAGCTGGAATGGCTGCCCCCGGGGCTTTCTCCGGAGGAGATTCAGACTACGCCGGTTCACCTTCAGGTGATTCAGCGGCTGGGGAACATGATCCAGGCTTATCAGGAGGGGAACACCAATATCCTGAACATCCGGGCCGTCTCCTCGGACCCGCAGCAGGCCGCGGCCGTGGCCAATGCCGTTGCAATCACCTATCGGGAGTATAATGTCCGGGAGAAGAACAAACAGATTTTCGAGACCAAGGAATTTATCGAGGAACAGCTCGGGTCCACTGAAACCCATTTGAGGGCGGCTGAAGATGCGCTTCGGAACTTTAAGGAGGACTCGGGGATCGTGGCCCCGGATATCCAGACGGCCAATACCCTGAACCGCCTCTTTGCGCTGGAATCTACCTACGAAGGGGTCGATCAGGATATCCGGATGATAGCCTCGCTTCTGGAAAGGGTCGATGCGGCCGAAAATGCACCGGAAGAACTGGGAACGGTCTTTCTTCCGGGTGCAGAGAACTCCTCTTCGCTGATCGAGCTGAGCAAAAAGCTTCGGGACCTGATCACCAGGAGAAAGACCCTGCTTTTCGAGTATACTGAGGAGCATCCGGATGTCATCGAGATAAATGACCAGATCCAGGGGCTTCTTTTCGGCATCCGCAAAGAGCTGCTCTCCCGCCTTTCAGCCATCGAGACCCAGCGGGCCGATCTGGAGAAGGAGATCGCCAAACTTCAGGAGAAGAATCGGGCTTTTCCAGAAAGGACCCTTCGGCTCAACCGGCTTCAGCGGGAGGTTTCGCTTCATGAATCCCTCTTTTCCCAGCTCAAGACCAAGTATCAGGAGGTATTGATTCAGGCAGCGGGACGAATCGAGGAGGTTTCCATTATCCGGCCGGCACTGGTTCCCGGCGCTCCCACCAATATCCCTTCCAAAGTCAACGCCGTTGCCGCGGGTCTCTTCATGGGACTTTTCATCGGTATTCTCTTTGCTTTTCTTGCCGAAACCCTGGATACCTCGCTGGGGACCATCGAGGATGTGGAGGATCTGCTCCATGTGCCGGTGCTGGGGGCGATTCCGCATATAAGCGGAGAAGAGCGGGGGAAAAGGGGAAGAACAGGAGATCTGGTGGTCCATTTCGATCCGAGGTCCCTGGCTGCAGAAGGGTTTCGTTCGGTCCGAACCAATCTCGAGGCCGCTGCCGGAGTCTTCAAGGGCAGCGTCTTCATGCTGACCAGCTCCTTTCTCCAGGAGGGAAAGACCTTCAACGGAATCAATATTGCGCTGATTCTTGCCCAGGAAGGATCGAGGGTTCTGCTGGTGGAGGCGGATCTGAGAAACCCCCAGATCCATCAGGTCTTCGGCCTTGAAAAGCATCCGGGCCTCTCCGATTACATCCTCGGAACCGAGGAGTTTTCCGGGGTGATCAGCACGGTTACGGATCTTATGCTGGGGGATATCGACCTCGATGATATCCTGTCCCTGCCGGGTTTTGACAATCTTCACTTTGTCACGAGCGGAAGCGAGGTGGTAAATCCCAATGTAATCCTTCGCTCCCGACGGTTTGCGGAGTTTATGCTTGAGGCCCGCAAAAATTACGATGTGATTATTCTGGATGCTCCGCCGGTGCTGCCGGTGGCCGACAGTATGGATATCGCGCCGCTGGCAGATGGTGTGATCCTCATCTATTCGGCCGGAAGGATCGCCCGGGGGGTGCTCAAACGGGCCAAATCTGCCCTGGATCATGTCAACGCCAATGTGATCGGAGTGATTCTCAACAATGTAAAGCCGGAGAC
>JAABSP010000061.1 GCA_011390345.1 Desulfobacteraceae bacterium | reverse complement strand
CTTGTGGAGGCTACCTTTCCCCATGAGGGGTTATGAGATTGATAATTTTGGTGGCTACGACTGTCTTCCCTCCGAGCTACCTTTCCCCATGAGGGGTTATGAGTTTGGCTTTGATCTCGGCCAGGTGCAAGAGCAGAGAGCTACCTTTCCCCATGAGGGGTTATGAGAGCTTCGGCATCGACGATAACACATACCTCGACCCGGGCTACCTTTCCCCATGAGGGGTTATGAGCCCGAAGAAGCCCGAACGGAAGCCATTGAACGGGCAGGCTACCTTTCCCCATGAGGGGTTATGAGAGCGGGACGTATGACGAGACGACCTACCCGGTCACGGGCTACCTTTCCCCATGAGGGGTTATGAGCATAGGATGATATGGGTAAATCGAAGATCGTCAATTGCTACCTTTCCCCATGAGGGGTTATAAACTGAAGAGGCCGCAACCGGACCAGATGCACGCAGTGCTATCTTTCGCAGAAACGAATCTTCGAAAAAAAAGCAGCCCTCTCACTGCTGCTCTTTATAGTAACGAACAATCCGCGCCAATCGCGTATCATATTCACCCACAATTTCCGCAACCGCCGTAAGCGGCATCTTTTCGGCCAGCGCCACGACGCCTGTTTCAAACAAATAGGTGAAACTGCTGCCGGATCGGCTCCAGGGAACTTCCACCTGCAGGATGCCGCAGTCGGTGCAGTCGGTTCTGGGAACCCGGGCCTCTACAGTGACTTTTTGGCCGAAAGTGTCCGGATGGCGCCAGGTTTTTGTCTGCGTATCATAAACCTTGCATTTCTTGCCGCATCCGGAACATTGAATTGATCTTTTTGCAATGCTTTCATAATTTGGAGGCGGTAGGCGTCGATCCAGAGAATCTTTTTGCCGGGGACATCGGGCATGGGGAATGTGGAGCTTGCATCTCAATTCCATAGAGTTTATACTGCGCCTGTAAAAAAGAGGCCCGACCCGCCTCGATTTCAAGCATAATCCTGCAATGGGAAACGGCACTGCATTTTGTCCGTTTCAACGCCACCCCGCTCGATCGGGGCAAACCCAATTCATCCTGCGCTGCTTTTCGGATTTTTATTCAGCCTTCATCATGATGGGCCCAAAAACAATTTTCAATATTCTTCTCTACCGAAACCTGCGCCGCTTCTACACCGCGAACCGCTGGAGAGAGCGCCGCTTCACCAGAAGCGGACTGCTGCTCTTCTTCGGGATCATCGCCGCAGCCGTGGTGGGGGTGGACACCCATCGGACCACGGCCTATCAGGTCTTTACCCTGCTTGTGTCGATCTTGATCATCGCAATCCTCTTTGCCCCCTTTTTCCGGGGGAAATTCGCGGTTCGGCGGATGCTGCCGAGATTTGCAACCGCAGGGGAGCCGATCCGGTATCGCATCTTTGTGGAAAACCGCACACGGAAACGGCAGCAGGGGCTTCTTCTGGCCGAGGATTTTGAAGACCCCCGGCCCGATTTCGAGACCTTCATGAATGGACGGGAGCCGGAGGAGGAGACGCGAAATATCTTTGACCGGGCCGTCAAGTTCTATCGATGGCAGTGGCTCATCGAGAAGCGGCTGCCCCGGATGGCGAGAAATATTCCCCTTCCGGAGATTGGGCCCGGGGACGAGGCCGAGATCCGGGCCGATCTGCTTCCCCATACCCGGGGGGTCATACGGTTCGCCGGCGCGACATTGCTGCGGCCCGATCCTTTGGGACTCTTCTGCTCCTTGATCCGGCTCAGGGCGACCCAGAAGGTGATGGTGCTTCCCCGGCGGTACCCCCTGCCGCGGCTGTCGCTTCCGGGGGGCCGGCGATACCAGTCCGGGGGCGTGGCCCTCACCTCCTCGGTGGGCGAGTCGGACGAGTTCGTCTCCCTGCGGGATTACCGGCCCGGGGACCCCCTGCGCCACATCCACTGGAAGAGCTGGGCCAAGTTGGGAAAGCCGGTGGTCAAGGAGTTCGAGGATGAGTTCTTTGTCCGCCACTCCCTGGTGCTCGACACCTTCGGCCAGAGGGAGGGGAGCCTCCTGTTCGAGGAGGCCGTATCGGTCGCGGCCTCATTTGCCTATTCCATCCGCACCGAAGATTCTCTGCTGGATCTGATCTTTGTGGGGGCCGATGTCTACCATTTCACCAGCGGCCGGGGGCTCTTTCAGCAGGACCGGATTCTGGAGGTGCTGGCCGGAGTGAATCCCTGTCCCGACAAGCCATTTGAACTGCTCTCCGCGCGGGTGCTGGAGCGGGCATCAACCTTCAGCGGCTGCATCTGCGTGCTGCAGGCATGGGATGAGCCCAGAAGAGGGTTTGTGGGGCGGCTGAAAAGCGTGGGGCTGCCGGTGCTCGTTCTGGTGGTGACAGAGGCCGATGATCCGGATCTGGATGCCGGACCCATGAAAACCGATCCGGCAAATTTCCGACAGCTTCGGATGGGCCGGATTCAGGAGGAACTGAATCGATTATGAATCCCCCCAAAGGACTCATCGGAGTCTCCCTGCTCTTCTGGGGATGGCAGACCGGGCTCTGGCTCTTTGCCCTGCCCATGGCTGCTCTGATCGAGGGGGCTGCGCTGATCCGCATCCGATGGGATCTCACCCTTGTCGATTTCAACCGGATTTCGGACCTATGTACCCTGGTCTTTGCGGGAATGCTGGTCTGGCTGCTGGCTACGGCAGAGACCGTGGAGATCATCTTCATCATTTTACAGTGGCTGCCCATCTCCTATTTTGCCATTGTCGCGGCCCAATACTACAGCACCAGCGACAGAATCGATCTGAGGGCCCTCTCCCTGGTCTTTCGGAAAGGGGATCGGAACCATCCGCGGGACTCCTCCCCGGCCATCGATCTGGGCTACCCCTATATCATTTTATGCGTGCTCTCCTCAAGCGCGGCCAACCCCGGCGGAATTCTCTTCTACCTCTCGCTGCTCGGGATCGCGGCCTGGGCCCTGCTCCCCTCACGTTCCCGGCGCTTTTCTCTGCCCCTTTGGGGGCTTCTGCTGCTTCTGGCCTGGGGAGGGGGGTATCTGGGCCATGTGGGGCTGCATCAGCTCCAGATACTCATCGAGACCAAGGGAATGGAATGGTTTTCCGAATACTCTTCAGAGACCGATCCCTTTAGAACCGTGACAGCCATCGGCGAGATCGGCCGGCTCAAGCCTTCGGACAAGATCCTCTTCCGGGTCGAATCGGAATCGCCCTTTTTTCTGCCCCTGCTCCTGCGGGAGGCGAGCTACAATATCTATCGTTTCGGCAACTGGTTTGCGGTCCGCTCGGTCTTCAATCCGCTGAGCCCGGGAAATAATGGAACCGCGTGGAATCTGACCGGAGCGAAGATCCCGGAGCCGCGGCCCCGGCCCGATCGACTTACCATCACCACGCCGCTGGAGGATGGCAACGGGCTGTTGAAGATTCCCACCGGGGCATATCGCATTGAAGATCTTGCGGTGGATCGGCTCATGGCCGGCAATTATGGATCGGTGCGGGTGGAAAAGGGGCCCAGGCTGATCCGATATGATGTGGCCGCCAGCCCGGGCATGGGGGTTGATATGGAGCCGGTGACAGAGGATCTGGTCATTCCCGGTGATGAATCCCGGGCAGTCATGGATAAGGTCAAGGATTTGAATCTGGCCCAGCCCCCGGCAGAGCGGGTCGATGCCATCGTCTCTTTATTGAAGAGGAATTACGCGTATACCCTCGATCTGAAGGATGCCTCGGGCCACGCTCCCATCTCCAGCTTCCTCATGGAGACCCGGGAGGGCCACTGTGAGTATTTTGCGGCAGCGGCCGTCTTTCTGCTTCGCGGCGCCGGCATTCCGGCCCGGTATGCCGTGGGCTATTCGGTTCATGAATACAGCGACTGGGAGGAGCGATTCATCGTGCGCCAGCGCCATGCCCATGCCTGGGCACTGGCCTATGTGGACGGGGCATGGCGAAATGTAGATGCAACCCCGCCGGACTGGCGGGCCCTGGAGGCCCAAAGCGCATCCCCACTCCAGTCTATTTACGATTTCGGCGCATGGATCTCCTTTCATCTTTCCAAATGGCGCTGGATCGACAAGGATCGAATCCGAAAACATCTGGGATGGCTGCTGATTCCGTTGGTCATCATCCTGATCCGAAGGCTGTACAGCGGAGAGCGGGTGCGCCGGGTCCGGCAGCAGCAGGAGAGTGCCCGGATTGCGGAAAGGGAGGCGCGGGGGCTCGATTCGGAATTCTACCTCATTGTAGAGCAGTTGGAAGAGATGGCCTATAGTCCCAAGCCCGGGGAGCCGATGGGGAGATGGATCGACCGGATGACCGGGGACGGGTATTTGAAGAATGGCCGGAATGGGATCAGATCCCTGCTGGCGCTCCATTACCGGCATCGGTTCGACCCGGAAGGAATCGGGCCGGAAGAACGGCAGATGCTGCGGGAGGGGGTTCGGAAATGGCTGGAACGGAATTGATGGTTGAAATCAGCCCCGTCCGCCCACGGATGCGATGGGGGGCGTGTCCGGCTCCTCCTGTGCGGCTCTGCCCATCCGTCGAAGACGCTGGCAGAGTACCCGGGTGATGCCCCGAACCACTTCGATCTGTTCGGCCATGAGATCGTACAACGGCCCCTGATCCAGACGGAAGAGTTCCGCGTTCTCGATCGCGGTGATGGTGGCCATTCTCGGCTCCGGGTCCAGCGCGGCCAGCTCTCCGAAGACCTCCCGCCGGCCCAGAATCGCCAGCTCCCGGCCATCGTCATGCACCCGCATCTTCCCCTCCACGATGATGTACATGGAGGTTCCGATCTCCCCTTTCCGGATCACATCCTCTCCGGCCTTCACCTCCAGCTCTTCGACGATATTGGCCACCTCGATCAGATCCTCTTCCGGGGTCGCGGAGAAGATATCCACCGATTTTAAAATCATCACCTTTTCAATGGTCAGCAGCATGGGCATAGTTCCTTTTTGTCACTTTTTCCTCTTCCTCCAACTGGCGAGCCGTCTTTGCGACCAGGGGGCTGGTGTCATTCTTCAGGCGGGTCTCGTGGGAGGCATAGCTTTCGGGATCAAGATTGTGCAGTGCCCAGGCCGCGGTGGCCCGGACGATATCGTCTCTGTCCTCCAGCCGCTCGGCCATCTCGGTCGCACAGTTGGTGAAGTTCAGCCGAACGATCATCTCCATCGCGCAGATCCGGGACCAGGAGAGGGTGAAGATGGAAGAGCCGAACGCGATCCCCCGGAGGTGCTTTTCCAGATTCTCCCGGGTGGTGAACTCCCTGATCTTCCTGATCTTCCGGTATTCGGTCAGATCCCGGTACTGGAATAGGTGAAAGACACGCTGCCGGATCTTCTCATCGGTGATCAGCCCCAGCAGTCCCTGCAGCTTTTCGTTCATGGTTTGAGGGATCGGCTTATCCTCCTGGTGGAGATACCAGTAGTTGTAGGTCTGGAATTCCGACGGGACCCCGCCGAGCAGACAGAGAATCGAGAGGATACGCTGCCGGGTGTGGGCGATCTCCTGAGAGAGGGCATGAACCAGCCGCTCGGAATGGCGGGCGTTTAACAGGGTTACGATGCTGGCCAGAATCCTTTTCGCGTCGTTGATCTCCATATGGAGCAGCTTTGAGAACTCCTGCCGGCTCTCCCCTTCCAAGGTGAAATTTCCCTGGATCAGGGCATCGAGTACCCCGGTCCGGATGGTCTTGTCGGAGATGGTCAGCCCTTCGAAGAGCGCTGCCCTGGCCGTATCCCCGGGGAATCTGGCCAGAATGGAGGCGGCCCGGCATCGCCGGGCCCGGCGCTCCCCCTCGTCCAGAAGCACGTTTTTGAACAGCTCCACTGTATAGCGGCCCGACCGTGTCAGATATCCTTTGCTCATGGGGATGCTGGCAAATCCCACGGAATTGATCACGAATCGGGCAAATCTTGCCACCCGCTCATTTTTGTCTCTGGTCAGGGGCTGGAGCCGCTGGGGCAGATCATTTGGGTTGAGGCATCCCAGTGCCCATATGGCCGTCTCCCGGATCGTCGGGTCCGGATCAGACAGGCAGGAGATCACAGCATCGTGGAACTCGCTGGTTCCGATCTTTCCCACTGTGTAGAGCGCACAGGCTTTTGTCCAGATGGATGTCCACTGCTGGGACCGGGAGAGGATCTCCTTGAGCCGCTCGTGCGAACTCATCCGATTCTGTTCGAAATAGGCGATCAGCCGGGAGTGGCGCTGCGCAGGGGAGAGATCATCCAACAGGGGGAGAACGATCTGCTTGATCTCCGGGTCGATCAAATTCTCCAGCATCTCGATGGCCCGATCCCGCTTGTTCTTCACCGGTGTTGCAATGTCGGCCTGTGCCGAGAGGATCGTGTCCGAAGGATAGATCATTGCCAGCAGCAGAAAGATCCGGTTCCGATTGCTCTCCACCTCCTGCCGCAGTGCGTCCACCAGATCGGTCGAGGTCTGATGGTCCCCGAAATCGAGGATGGCTGTCAATGTCCAGGTGGCGTCGCTCACCTCGCTTTCAATCCGCCGGCGGAGAAGCGGGATCTCCTTTTTCGGTGCCCGATACCGGCATTTCACCAGGGAGGCCAGGATCTGGTTCCGGAGATCCTCGTCTGAAAAATCGATCTTCTTTTTTAAAATTTCAATGGCATCCTTGCCGCCGATCCGGCCTATGATGCGGATGATCCGGGTGCGGATCTCCCGGGACTGGTCCTCCTGGTCAAAGGCCTCTTCCAGTTCCGGCAGGATGGGGCTTCCGTAAGCGATCACAGCAGAAACCGCATACTTGCGGAAAGATGGAGATGTTAAGTGGTTCAGAAGGGTCGGCAGCAGGCGGTGGCTTTTCAGCCTCCCGGCCGCGATGATAGCGGCCTTGCGCACCTGCGGGTCCGAATCCTCCAGCAGCTCCATCAGGGGACGGTAGAAGCCGGAGATGCCCACCTCGCCCAGAATCTCTGCGGCCATCTTCCGGTCCACGGGCCGCTCTGAAGCGATCAGCCGGTTGAGATTGGCCCCGGCCGAAAGAACCCCGTCAATGCCGCCGCTCTTGAGCAGCCCCACCATCGCTCCCTTTTTCACGGCCGAATCCGAATTATCCAGATAGGGATAGACCTCGTCAAAAGCGTCCGATTCCGTGGCCGCACACAGGGCCTTGATCGCAATCCCCTGAACTTCGGGAACCCTCTCCTTCTTCAGGTGGCGATGGATCGCATCGGCCGCATCGCTCATCTCCAGTGCCGCCATCCGTTCCAGCACATGGCTTCGGATCTGGGGCGAGGGGTGGCCCAGAAGCTGTCGCATATACTCATCGACCCGGTCATGCTCGATCTCCTCGAGCATGTTGAGGCAGTAGATCACCACCCCAGGGTCCGGATTCTGGAGCCCTCTTTTCAGCACATCCTCGCTGGTGCTGTCGCTCAGGGAGAGGGCCTTTCCCCCCAGTTTCCGCCGGGTGAGGGCATTCATCAGCACCTTGAGATACTCTTTGCGCACCAGAATCGCGACCGTGATCCAGCCCCCGCAGATCAATATCATGAAAAGCGCGATATGGACCGCGCCAAATCCCAGCACAAGGGTCAGCCCCAGGAGGATCGCACCCGCGGCCGCCCCGGCCAGGGGCTCCACCATGGTCTCCAGCAGGGTCTGGGCCTTGAGGCGCTGGCCCGTCGGAAAGGGCTGGTAGAGAATCCTGAGGGAGGGCTCCTCGATGGAGTTGCGCAGCACCTCATCCAGAAGCTTGGTTCCTATGATGATCCAGAAGAAGAATGCCCCGTTCTGTGAGGTGAAGATGGTGAAGACCCCGGAGAGGATCGCGCCCGTGAGTACTGTGATGGAGACGGCCAGCAGTCCGAAGTTGAGGCCGTACCGGGTGATGACCCGTCCCGGCAGAAATGCGTTGCTGAAGAGATTGACGATCCCCATGATCCCAAAGAAGATCCCCAGGAAGCTGGCGATCTCGCTCTCTCCGGAGAAGCGGAAATCGACGCGATTGTAGAAGATGAAATCGAGAAGATAGTAGCCGAAGACCGACAGGGCCGCAAAGGAGAGTATCAGGGTCAGATACCGGCTTTTGGGCAGAGATTCGTCCCGTGCATCCTCTTCGATTCCCTCCTCAGGGGTAAGCTCGGTTCGGAAGACCCGGAGAATATGGATCAGCACGATGAGGCAGGCGGCCATTCCCGCGCCCGAGAAGAGAAAGAGATCCAGCGTGGGAATGCGGAGGGTCTCCAGCAGCAGGGAGATGGAGAAGCCGCTGATGATGCCGGCCACGATCTCTCCGGCGCTGATGAGTCCGAAGAGGCGTTTCCCCTGGCGCGCGTTCATCAGATACCCGGCCAGCGCCCAGAACTGCAGCCCCACCATCGCGACCATCAGGTTGTGCCAGATCACGATAAAGGAGAGAATCCACGGCGCGATGGTCATCTTCAGCACCAGGTAGATCACCGCGATGGAGAAGAAGAAGAAGAAGATCGTAACCGGCAGCAGAACATCGAACCGGAGGCGGGATTCCAGTCGGGAGTAGAGAAAGCCGAAGAACGCGATGACGAATGCAGAGCCGATATAGATGTAGGGGAGGCGATCCGCGCTGAACCGGTTTAGGAAAAGGGCGTAGGCCGTGGTCTCGAAGAAGACCAGCGCAAGCCCCATGAAAAAGGAGTGGATCAGCAGCAGAAAGGTGGGGCGCTCCTCGCCGGGGCGGATATTGAAGAGCGCAGTCAGCAGTTCCCGGAGGCGTTTCATCTCGGCTACAGCACCGTTGCCTTTTTGGAGAAGGTCCTTCCCTTCACCTCGTCCGGGGAGTTTTTCAGATCATGATCCACTTCCTTATAGACATAGAATTCGTAACGCTCCTTTTCCATATCCTTTGCGATATCGAGGTTGTTGACATAGATCCGGTAGGTGTCCACGGGCCGGGGGTATCCCTTCACAGAGACCTTCTGGGGGGTCTCTTCGATGTGAACCCCTGCAAAAAAGACGTCCTTGATCTGGAAATAGGTTCCTTCCGCGATCATCACATGGCCGATCTCGCAGATCGACTCCATCCGGTTGGCCAGGTTGGTGGTCTCGCCGATGGAGGTGTATTCCAGCTTCATGTCGCATCCGATGGCCCCGACGATCACCTCGCCGCTGTTGAGCCCGATCCGCATCTCGAAGATGGTCTTTCCGCTCCTCCTCCGCTCGTCGTTGAGGGTGCGCATGGCCTGCTGCATCTCGATCGCGCACATCACGGCCCGCTCCGCATGGTCCTCGATGGTGACAGGCGCGCCAAAGAGCGCGACAATGGCATCGCCGATGTATTTGTCGGGAAAGCCGCCATATCTCTTGATCACCGGAATCAGGGCATCGAAGTAGGCGTTGAGTGCATTGACCGATTCGGACGCGGACATCTTCCTTGTGATGGTGGAAAACCCGGCAAAGTCGGTGAACATGACGGTGCAGTTGGCTTTCTGGCCCCCGATGACGATCCCGCTTTCCGCGGCCTTTTCCGCGAGATCTTCGGAGAGAAATTTCTTCAGGGTCTCCATCAGGTTGAACCGCTCCCGCTGGATATTGGTCATCTGATTGAAGTGTCGGGTCAGCTCCCCGAACTCGTCCTCTTTCAGTACCGGAACCGAATAGTCGAAGTTCCCCATGGAGACCTCGGCCGCGCCCCGGGTCAGCTCGGTGATGGGGCGGGTCACCCGCCGGCTGAGCGCATTGGCGATGAGGATCACCAGGATAAGCAGAATCAGGATCGTACCGGTTACCGAGGCGGCTACCAACAGCATCAACTGTTTGACCCGCCTGGCGTTGAAGTCGATGTTGAAGATGTTATACAGCCCTTCGGTCTCGGTCGTCAGCCAGACGCTGAACCAGCTTCCCCATTCATCCTCGTCAAAAAGGGGCATGGGATACCATTTGTCCGGGTCGAAGATCGGGTTGTTGCCAAAGGCTGTCCGTCCCGCGATCGCGTCCGCTCGCCAGAACTCGTTGCCCGAGATGAGATAGGGCTCGCCGCTGGAGGAGGGGATGGTATCGCTCCACCAGGGGACGCTGTCTAGAACATAGGCGATCTTGTCGGTAAAAAAACCTTTCTTCTGCCCCGCATCCAGCATGATGTAGATAGCGCTCAGGCTGAAGCCCGCGGCTTCGGCATTCTCCTTGGCCCGGATGAGAATCCATTTGTTCTTCTGGAAGATATCCAGCACTCCCGGAGACCGGGAAAATCGGCCCGCCCAGTACTCCGCGGCCATTTGCAGCCGGTCGTAATCGAGGCCCCCTTCGAACTCGTCCGGATAGAGAAGCCGGGCTTCGATCTCCTCTTTGGGGAGGATCTTTCCCTCCATCAGCAGCATGTTGAAGGAGAGGAAGTAGTAGGGCCGATACTGATCCACATCCGGAATGGGCCGCTGGATGGTCTCCAGGGCAAAGAGGTTCATCCGGTCCATATCCTGCGGTTGAATCGCGGCTTTGGTTCCCGCAATAAGGTTTTGGGCCCTTTCGATGAGCTGGTCCAGCTCTTTCCAGGGCCGGACAGCCTCGATGGGGATGACAATGGCCGCGATGAAGATGATGATGAAAAGCGCGAAGTAGATCAGTTTACGCTTGAAGGGCGTGTAGCGGTTTTTCGACCCCGGCTCGTCTGCGGGAACTTCTGCAGCCGGGGTCGAAGATACGGGTAGGGGCGGCATGGGATGGCGGGTGGGGGCTTTCCGTCGGGAGCCTTCGCCGGCAATGGCCTCGGGGATTTCGGCCCTGTCTGAACTCCGGCTTTGCAACCCCGTGAGCGCGCCCAGGGCGATGGTCTCCTCGGCCCGGTATTCCGCATCCCTCTCCATATCATCTATCAGCGTGCCGATCGCGATGGTCTCTTCGGGGCCGTATTCGTCCTCCTCGGGTTCCGGCGCAGGCATCTTCTGGCGGTTGTCCGCCTGCTGCGGGGGAGGTTGAAGCGCCTTTTCCGCGATTGATTCTCGGTTGGGGCTTGTCTTTGGTTCCTGTTGGGGATAGGATGGAGAGGAGGTCAAAGATACGGCAAAGATGTTTCTGCATCGGGAACATCGAACCTTTTTACCTGGTTTTACAGGCCCGGTTCGTTCCTCGTCAATGGCAAAAGAGGTTTTGCATTTCGGGCAGGTAATGATCATGTTCCATCCTTTTCAAGACTTGAATCCGTTCGGGAAGGTTGCCGCCCCGGACGGCCTTTGGGCCGACACCGCAAACCATCGGAATGAATATATTGGAAAAACAGACTTCCCAGACCCTCCTCCCCCCGGAGCGCGAAGCCCCTTCCTGTTGCCGGCGCTGCGCCATCAGTTGCTGCCTTTTTCCGATCTGGGACAATCAGGCGCCGCCCCTCTGCGAAAAGGAGGTAACGAGGATCATATCTTTCACCGGCAGAACCGATTTTTTCCATCGAGAGGAGGCCCGATGCACTCTTAAGGCCAAGGCCAACGGCTTCTGCCATTTCTTTGACGAAACCAAAAGAATCTGCAGGATCTATGCGGCAAGGCCCTTTGACTGCCGGATCTTTCCCTTTGACTTCTTTGCCGTCACGCGGGAAGAGGGCTGGTGGCTGATCTGGGACTGTCCTTTTTTTCAGCAACTGGACAGCCGGAGTACCGAAGCGATCCTCACCTTTTTCGAAAGCACCTATGCTGAAGAGATCATTGAAACCTGGGATTACGGCAATCAGCAATATACCCATGCGCTGATGGAAGCCTGGAATGAAGGGGATGGCCCGCGGCCCTTCCGTTTTCTTCGTCGGATGAAAGTAACCCCTGCTTTTCCCATCCGAGCCCCTATCCGGTAACGGCTTTTCAAAAGATCCGTCCGCTTTCCCCTCTCTTTCTTTATAAATGCTTATCCGATCTCTCCATTTGGGGTATAGAAAAAAAACCGGTATTATGTCAAGTGCAAAGTCCTCTTGAATTCGTGGCTCAGGTGGTCTATATGGAATGGGGAGGATTCGATATCGTCATCGAAACCCTTCACCGGACAATCCCAGGCAATCGAATCAATGATGGAAAAGAGATCGATGCAAAAACGACGGATTCTGTTGATCGGAGTAGTTATCCTGTGTATTACCGGGCTCTTCGCCTGCCTCAGCATTTTTAAGGGCGAGACCGAAGCGATTCATATCGCACTCTGCGGCCCCATGACCGGAGAGAATTCAGTGGTGGGCAGAGCCTTTCTCCAGGGGGTCAATCTCTATCTCGATATGGTCAACGAGCAGGGAGGTGTCAATGGAAAACCCGTGACCCTCGACATCTATGACGACCGGAATGATCCGGAGCTGGCGCAAAACGCAGCCGGGAGGATCGCGCAGGAGAGACGGGCCGTCGCTGTCATCGGCCACCATTTCAGCATCTGCTCCATCCGGGCAGGCGAGGTTTACAAGGCCGAGGGGATTCCCGCGGTCAGCCCCGCATCCACCAATGTCAAGATCACCCAAAACAACCCCTGGTACTTCCGTACCACCTTCAATGACAACTCCCAGGGTCGCTTTCTGGCCACCTACGCGCAGAAGGTCTTCGGCTACAAAACCGCCAGCATCATCCACGAGGATCAGGAGTACGGCTCATATCTCGCGAAGGTCTTCGAGGAGACGGCCAATGCCATAGGAATCAAAATCCAGCACAAATGGGGTTTTTCCAGAACCGATCCCTATCTGGATCAGTCTCTCAACCAGATCGTCAATGAACTGCAGTATAAAAAGGACGCGGGGGTAATCTTCATGGCCACCCATGCATCCGAAGGGGCAAAGCTGCTGCAGATGATGCGGGACCGGCTGGTGAAAAATCCGATCATGGCCCCCGATGCCTTCTCCTCAGAGGCCTTTCAGGAGAGCTTCAAAGACCTGCCCAAGGAGCAGAGCAATCCCGGTTTCTACACCGATGACATGTATGTCACCACACCCCTGATCTACGACACCACCAATGAACAGGGCCTCCGGTTCCGGGAGGCCTATCTCGAAGCCTACGGCGAGGACCCGGGGTGGCATGCGGCCTTTGCCTATGATACCGCGATGGTTCTGGTCAATGCCATCCGGGCCGCAGGCGTCACCGGAGATGCCGGGGTGGTGGAACAGGAGCGGGCAAAGATCCGCGATTTTCTCGGGGGCCTCACCAATCCCTATGACGCGATCGAGGGGGTGACCGGATACAACTATTTCGATGAAAAGGGTGACTCGCAGAAGCCGATCTTCATCGGGGTTTACCGGCGCCAGAACATCATCTCCGCGCTCACCCAGTTTCAGACCATTCCGAACTTGAACGAGGTTCCCAACTTCGATCAGGCGGTAAATGACGGCCGGATCGTCCTCTTCGACGGTAAATACTCCTATAAGATCAATCTGGTCTATACCGGCATCAAGATCAACAGCATCAGTGAGTTCAATCCCGAAGATCTTAGCTACACTCTCGATTTCTACCTCTGGTTCCGATACCGGGAGGGGATCGACGTGAGCCACATCGAATTCATAAATTCTCTGGAGCCGATCCAGCTCGGAAAGCCGGCAAATGAGCGGATCAAGGAGGGGAGGGTCTATCGCCTCTATCAGATCCAGGGCAAATTCAGGGCCGATTTTCTTCCGGGACACCATATTTTCGGCCAGCATATTCTGGGGCTGCGGTTCCGCTCCCGGGAGCTGGATCGAAACAGCCTCATCTTTGTCAAGGATCTTCTGGGGATGCGCCTGCGGCGGGGGCAGTCCCTGGCCGACAAGATGCGACTGGATCAGGTGATGCACACGGTTGAAGGATGGAAAGTCCTTCATGCATGGCTCTTCCAGGACATCGCGGAGAAGGACTCCCTGGGAGATCCGGAGCATCTCAATGTCCACGAGGGAACCCTGGAATACTCCCGGTTCAATGTGATCATCCGCATCGGGCCCGATCTCTTTTCGGTCCGGCGGATTATTCCTGGCCTCTATGCCCGTTATCTGGTACTCTTCACCGTACTCTTCACCCTTTTTCTCTCCATCGCCTACCGGGCCAAAGGAAGAAAGCGGTTCCTGCCAAACCTGATGCCCTTTGCCAAATGGGTCTGGCTCCTGCAGGTCTTTCTCGCCTTCACCTTTCTGGTGGCCGCGGAGATCTTTGTTCTGGATATTTTCTCGGACCAGATGACCCAGCCGACCTTCGAGATGGTTCTTCTCATCTTCGACGTACTCTGGTGGGTGACGGTCGCTTTCTACCTCACGGTCGGGCTGGAGCGCTTTGTCTGGGGGCCCCTGGAGGAGAAGACCGGAAGAGATATACCCCACATCGTCCGAAACCTGTTGGCGATCATGATCTATATGCTCGCGCTCTTTGCCATTGTCGCGTTTGTCTTCGACCAGAAGCTGACCAGTCTGCTGGCCACCTCCGGCGTGATCGCTATGATCGTGGGTCTTGCGGTGCAGATCAACATCGCCAATATCTTTTCCGGCATCGCGATCAACCTGGAGCGGCCATTCCGCATCAACGACTGGGTCAAGGTGGGAGCTTTCAAAGAGGGGAAGGTGGTGGACATCAACTGGAGAACCACCCGGCTGCTCACCCGGGACAGCACCATTTTGAGCATCCCCAACAGCCAGGCATCGGAATCCTCCATCGAAAACTTCAGCTTTCCAACGGACGGCTATTTCAAATATTTCACGGTCCATGTGGACCCGATCCATCCGCCGGAGCGGGTAAAGCGGATACTGCTCAATGCCGCGCTGGCCACCAAGGATGTGCTGGATGATCCGGCCCCCGGAACCCGTTTTCTGGGCCTCACGGACGAGATGACCGGCCCCAGCGAGGCATGGGCCGCGAACTACCTCGTCTCCATTTTTGTAAGTGATTACGGCAAGAAGTTCGCGCACAACGAGATGATCTGGCTCAATATCTACAACCATCTCACCAACGCGGGCATCGAACTCCTCACGGACCGGAGGGAGATCCGGATGTCGCTCAAGGGCAAAAAGGAGCGCCTCCCGAGATCCCTTTCCATTCTCGACGGCCTGGAGATCTTCGAGCCCTTCTCCCGAAAGGACAAGGATTATCTGAGCCGGCGGATGAAGAGCCGCTTCTACGGCCCCCGGCAGACGGTCGTGGAGCAGGGAAAAGAGGGCGACTCCATGTTCTTCACTGCAGAGGGGGTGCTGGGGGTCTGGGTGAAAAAGGAAGAGAAAGACCCGGTGGAGGTGGCAAGGCTGGGCGCGGGGGATTTCTTCGGAGAGATGGCGCTGCTGACCGGGGAGCCGAGGACTGCGACGATCATCTCCGTCACCGACACCCATTTATATGAGATCACCAAAGAGGATATCGCGCCCCTGCTGGAGAAGCAGCCCGAGATCTCCATCGCCCTGAGCGAGGTGCTGGTCAAGCGGAAGGAGGCCACGGCCACGGCCTCGGCCATCACCCAGAGGGATCACGCGCGGGAGCGGACCCTTTCTGCGCAGATTTTAAACAGTATTCAGAGGTTTTTCGGGTTCAAGGGTTAAGATCATGCCGCCTGCGGTTTCAGAGGAAAAAATTGCTGTATATCGACAGACTGCCCGCCGGAGAATTGCGGAAAGAGAGCAGCATCTTTGTGAACTTCGAAAAAAGGCCATGGCCGTCGCCCGCAGGGCAGCCGAATTGCTGAAGGAAAAATACCATGTGGAGGCGGTCTATCTATTCGGTTCACTTGCGGAAAAGGATTCCATCTTTGACGAGCATTCGGATCTGGATCTTGCCGTTATAGGACTGGATGAAAGAGAGTATTTAAAAGTCGTCTCTCGTCTCTTGGATCTGGACCCGGCTCTTGATGTGGATCTTGTCGAGATGGAAAATGCCCCGGCAAGTCTTTCAGAGAAAATCAAAAGGGAAGGAATCCGACTGTGAAGCCCAATGCTGCTGTCATAGGACGCATTCAACAGGAACAGGAGGATCTGAAACGCCTGGTTTTACGGGTCGAGTTGTTGATGAAAAAGGCCAGGGCGACAGGGGATGACGGATATCTGGATGCGGTTGCGCTCAATCTTCATGGTTTTTATACCGGTTCGGAACGTATTTTTGAAGATATCAGCCGGAATTTCGATGGACAAGTGCCGGCCGGACCCGATTGGCACAAGCAGCTTTTGCTGCAGATGTCGGCTGAAATCCCGGATGTAAGGCCGCCCGTCATCCGCAGAGAAACCCGAAACTGCCTGGAGGCTTACCGGGCCTTCCGTCACATTGTCCGGAATGTGTATACCTTCAATTTCCAGTTTTCCCGTATCGCGGAACTGGCCGATGAAGTTCGGTCCTGTTACGAGAGTATGATTTCCGATTTGGAGGCCTTCGGGCAGTTTCTGAAGTCCTTGGGACAATGATACGCTCTCAAATCCAATGATATTCGGATGACTTGCCGAAGCATCGTTTTTGAGGATTCCGCGCTGATATCATCGGCATGAGAAAAATTTTGCTTCCACAACCTGTTAATATTTTTTCGGGATCGGCACAAGAACCTTGTATATCTTGTTAAGATATTTATTTTCTTCCATATTGATGACGCTGTCCAATTGCCGATCGAAATATTTAATCGTTTCAGGTGAAAGAGCTTGTTTGGGATCGGGATACATCAGCACAAGCGCCTGAAGCTCTTCCTGGTGAGAGGAAATCTTCATCTTTTCCCTAATCTCATTATGCCGACCGTAGAGGCAAATCTGTCCGATATCTTCCTTCAGCCAGTGCTTTCCTTCGCCATATTTGTTTTTCGCGTCCAGTAACCATTTTTTATTGGTGAGAAAAAAATCCGGCCGGATTTTCTGACCATGATCATCGATTGAAAAACCTTTCCCGTCTGTAAGCCCATATCCGGCCCAGAGTTCATTTCCGAACTTTTTCCGCAACAGAAGTATTATCTTTTCCCGAAACTTCCCGACCAGTCTCAATTCAACCGCCGGGCGCGCAGTCTGCGTTATACGCTTGATCGTCTTCGGAGAGAGTGGACAGGCAGACTTGGAATACAATGGGAAAACCACTTTCTGCTTGACACCACGCCCGTCATCGTTGTCGGCTATCGGCGCAACAAAACCCGAAGCGGTTTTTACGGCTCCGCCGATTACGGTTACTGTTCCGCCCGAAAGCTGAAATATTACGGCTACAAATTGGTCATGCTGACGACGCTTACCGGGGCTCCGTATGCTTTTGAGCTTGTCCCGGCCAATACGGATGAACGTGACGCGGCCGATGAGATCCTGGACGCGCTTCCGCCCGACTCAAATGTGTGGTCGGATAAAGGATTCATTGGGGATGAATGGCAAAGCAACTGGAAAAATGAAGGAATCCGAATTTGGACGAATAAACGGGCCAACCAAAAGACCCAAAACCCCAAAGAATTTGACAAAATGCTGAACAGTGTCCGGGAGCGGGTTGAAGGAGCGTTTGACCAATTAAAAGAAGGCGGACGTTCCGTTGAGAAAACACTTGCCAAAACAATCGATGGCCTCTGTTCAAGGGTTATTACCAAAATCACCTCCATGATTTACCGAGCATTCCTGAAAAAATTTTATTTTATAGACTTACTGACATATACGGTCAGCTAAATTGGGTTCCACATCAGACGTATGTATTGAAAAACAATAATCGGCAGGGGATGAATTACACTACCAACGCCTGCATCTCCCCCCGCGGCATCGGCATCAACTCCACGATCTCCCTTCCCGCAGGAGTGGTCAGATAAACAGCGGCAGGCTCACCTGCCTTGGCCTTTGAATACCCGGCCCCGATCGCGCCGGCCATCAGCAGCTTTTCCGGAAGAATCTCCCCTTGCACCAGCACCAGAGGCCCTGGAATCCCCTTCAGCCTGATCAGCGCATCGGCTTGGGGCCGGTAGTGCTCCAATATCTTTTCATTCTCCTCCCTGGTTCTGCCCACAATCACCTTGGTCTTCGCATCCACGCGGAGATGACGCCCGTATTTGAGCAGGTGCAGTTGGTCTTCGGACGGGGCATCGGTCTGGGCAAAGAGATCCTTCAGCCTTTCCGAGAACTTCTTGTCGGTCAGCAGACACCCCCCGGCCGGCGCGGGATAGTCGGTGATGCCGTACTGTTCCGCCAGCGCCATCTGATCCTTTCTCCCCCGGCCCGTGATGGCCAGCAGCCGATCCCGGTCCACCCATCCCTCTTTCTCGGGAATGGTTTCCGGAAGCACCTTTGCGGTCAAAGGTCGCAGGATATGGCCGTCGAAGCCGGAGTGCTTCTCCACATACCGCAGGGACGGCTTGGTCTGGGACATGGGCCGCTGCCCCGCGACCTCGCCGCTGAAGAGGAAGTGAAATCCCTCCTTTTGCATCTTCTCCCCGGCCAGGCGGAACATGAGCGCATGGCAGTCCATGCAGGGGTTCATGTATTTGCCGTACCCGCAGTTGGGATTTTTGAGCATCTCCAGATAGATCGGGGTGATCCGTTCTACAGTCAGAGGGATTTCGGTGATCTGCGAGGCTTTACGCGCCTTATCCGCGGAAAAGAAAGGGGTTTCAAAGGTGATCCATTCCACATTGATGCCCTGATCCCGAAGAACGAGTCCGGCCAGAATACTGTCGAGCCCCCCGGAACAGAGGCCGAGGGCTTTGATATCTTTCGGTTGATCTTTCATGGGACGTGATCATAACGGCAATTTCCGGGCGGGGCAAGACAAAACCGTGAGATGGGGGTTGCAAAAATGTCAGTTCTGTCCTATATAGAACTCGAACTGCGATGTGAAGACTTTTTGACAAACAGGAGATGCGCCGGCGGAAATGGTCTGACCAATGGTCTGACCGGGTAGACCGACGCTTTTTGGAGAAGATCTATGGACAGGCAGGGATGAAAAAGGCGATGGAGAAGATTGAAGAGATCACACTGCTCTATGAGATCGGCAAGACCCTGAGCGAGCATCTGGATCTGAGAAAATCCCTCTATAAGGTGCTGGACATTCTCTCCAGTTCCATGAACATGGTTCGGGGAACCATCACCATCCTCGATCCGGTGCGCAACGAGATCCATATCGAGGTGGCCCACGGGATCTCACGAACCGCGATCGAGAGCGTCAAATACAAGGTGGGAGAGGGCATCACCGGAAGAGTGATCGAGACGGGACAATCCGTGGCCATTCCCAAGATCAGCGAAGAGCCCCATTTTCTGGACCGAACCGATTCTAGAAAGAGCAAGCCGAACCAGGATCTCTCCTTCTTCTGTGTGCCCATAAAGCGGGAGAACCATGTGATCGGGGCCCTGAGCGTGGACCGGCCCTATTCGCCGGAGTATCCGCTGGAACAGGGCTCGAAGCTGCTGAGTGTCATCGCGACCATGGTGGCCCGGCAGGTGACGAATCTCGAGACCATCCGGGTTGAAAAGGAGAAGCTGAGAGACGAAAACCGGCGTCTGAAGAACGAGCTGGAGAACAAGTACCGGATCACCAACATCATCGGCAACAGCAACAAGATGCGGGAGGTCTTCCAGATGATCTCCCAGGTCTCGGGCAGCAACGCCACGGTGCTGATCCGAGGAGAGAGCGGGACCGGAAAGGAGCTGGTGGCCAACTCCATCCACTATAACAGCCCCCGGGCCCCGGGCCCTTTTGTCAAGGTCAACTGCGCGGCTCTGCCGCCGACGCTCATCGAGAGCGAACTCTTCGGCCATGAAAAGGGCTCGTTTACGGGCGCGATCAAGCAGAAGCTGGGCAAGTTCGAGCTGGCCAACAAAGGAACGATCTTTCTGGACGAGATCGGCTCCATAACTCCGGACGTTCAGGTGAGCCTGCTGCGGGTGCTCCAGGAGCGGGAGTTCGAGCGGGTGGGGGGCCACAAGACCATCAAGACCGATGTGCGGGTGGTCGCGGCCACCAACAAGAATTTAGAAGATGCGGTGGAGGATGAAAGCTTTCGGGGGGATCTCTACTACCGGCTCAATGTCTTTCCCATCTATCTGCCCCCCCTGCGGGAGCGCAAGACAGACGTGCTGCTGCTGGCGGACCATTTTCTGGAGAAGTATGCCCGGGAGAACGGCAAGGATGTGAAGCGCTTCTCCACTCCGGCCATCGACATGCTGATGATGTACCACTGGCCCGGAAACGTCCGGGAACTGGAGAACTGCATCGAGCGCGCGGTTCTGCTCTGTGACGGCGGGGTGATCCACTCCTATCATCTGCCCCCGACGCTCCAGACCGGAGTGGAGTCGGATACCCTCCCCTCCATGTCTCTGGAGGAGGCCGTGGGCAAACTGGAGCGGGATATGCTCATCGATGCCCTGAAAAACACCCGGGGCAACGTGACTCAGGCCGCCACAACCTTGAAGACCACTGTGCGCAAGTTCAGCTATAAGGCGAAGAGGTACGGCATCGGCTATCAGGAGTACCGGTAGTAGACTTTTTGGGGGATAAGATATCCCTTGCCCCAGCGTCCCGATCCCGATACACTATTGCAGAGCAAAAATCAGGTGCAGAGCAAACATCAGGAGGCGACAAGTCATGGCGGAAAAGAAGATCGGGCTGTTCGTCAAAAAAGATCCCCGGGCCGAAGAGAAGGCCGATGCATTGGAGCATTGGCTGGAGGAGCGTTCCGTTGCGGTGGTGCGGCAGGGAAGTCTTCCCCCGAGCCGGATCTATGAGAATCACCAGGAGAATCACCCGCGGATTCCCCCGGCGCCAAAGGATCTCTTCTGCATTTTTGTCCTGGGCGGGGACGGCACCTTCCTGAGCGCTGCCCGATGGATCGGCGAGGAGCAGATCCCCCTGATCGGCGTCAAGTTCGGCGAGGTGGGGTTTCTGGCCGAGATTGCAGAGGAGAATCTCTTTGAAGCGGCCCGGCGTGTGCTGGAGGATTCCTTTACCGTTGTACATCGGATGCGGCTTGATATCCAGGTCATTCGAGAGGGCAGAGAGAAGATCCGGGAGAATGTTCTCAACGATATGGTGATCAACAAGGGCGCGCTTGCCCGTCTGGCCTCCATCGAGACCCGGATCGACGACCATTATCTGACCACCTTTCGAGCCGACGGTCTCATCGTGGCCACCCCCACCGGCTCCACAGCATATTCTCTGGCGGCCGGAGGGCCTGTGATCCACCCGTCTGTGCCGGGGACCATCATCACCCCGATCTGCCCATTCACCCTGACCAACCGGCCCCTGATCATTCCCGATTCGGCCGAGATCCGCCTCAGCCTGTCGGAGAAATCGGCAGATATCATGCTCACCTTTGACGGACAGGTGGGGCTTCCCATTGACGAGTCCGACACGATCCTGGTGAAGAAGAGCCGGTATCCGGTCCACATGGTCACAGTGCCGAACCGCCATTATTTCGATGTGCTCAAAGCCAAACTGAGGTGGAGCGGGGGCCGGGTATGAAGCCGATTCGGGCCTGGATCTGAATCTGTCCGAAGTTTTGATTTTCATTTGACATATCCATTGGTATTGGGTATTAGCAATGGATAGAAAAATAGCCGCAACGAGGGTTTTAACGATATGGGTATTCTGAAAAAATATCCGGCCATCATCTTCGGAGTGGGTATCACCCTCCTTTTTCTGATCTTTGCTTTTGTAAGAGTGGATCT
This sequence comes from Desulfobacteraceae bacterium, assembly GCA_011390345.1. Lineage (GTDB taxonomy): Bacteria > Desulfobacterota > Desulfobacteria > Desulfobacterales > JAABSP01 > JAABSP01. The sequence goes on along the minus strand of JAABSP010000061.1, from coordinate 6,725 downwards.
TCTGGAGACCCTCGAACTGAAGTTCTATGATGCCCGGATGAGTGCAAGAGGCGGCGGCGGAAGCACCGAAGCCATCGCATTGGTCGATATCGACAACGATTCCATCGAGAAACTGGGCCGTTGGCCCTGGCCCCGCTCCAGAATCGCGGAGGTGATCGGCAAGATCGCGGACGCGGGGGCCAAGATCATCGGGCTCAATGTCATCTACAGCGAGCCCGAGGACAGCTCCGCGCTGCGGGAGCTTCGATACCTGACCAGGATTCTGGCCGAGACCGTACAGGGGGCAGAGTCCCAGCGGGTGGTGAAGGCCCTGGAGGAGGCCCAGCAACGGCTCGACAACGACCGGAAGCTGGCCAATACCTTGACCGAGGCCGGCAATGTGGTTCTTCCGGTCTTCTTCCGGCCTTCGCTGGTTCCGGAAAACCTGCGGGAGAAGGCGCTGCTGCTGACCGAAGATGCGGTCAAAAATGTGACCCATCCCGAGGGTGTGCTCCTTCCGGACGAGGGAAAGGTGAATATGCCCATCGAGGAGTTCTTCAAACCGGCTGTGGGCGTGGGTCATGTCAATCTCGAATATGACGTGGACGGCACCGCGCGGCGGGAGCCGGTATTCTTTCGATACGGAGATCTCTACATCCCCTCCTTTACCCTGGCGCTCACGGCCCAGTATCTGGGGATACCGATGCAGAATGTGACGGCCGTTCTCGGAGAGGGAGTTTCGGTGGGAATGCTGGACATTCCCATGACGCAGGACAGTGATTTTCTCGTCAGCTTCAAGGGGGAGGAGGGAACCTTCAGCCGGTACTCCTTTTTCGATACCTTGAACGAGAAATTCGATCTGGACAAGGCTTTTGCAGATAAGATCGTCCTGATCACCCCATCTGCCCCAGGAATTTTGAACCCCATCAGCACCCCGCTCTCCGGGTCCATGTCGGTGGGTGAGTTTTCCGCCAACAGCATCTGGTCCATGCTCAACAGGAAATTTGTGGAACAGCCGGCCTGGAATGATATGGCAAGCTATGGCCTGATCATTCTCATCGGCTTTCTGATCGCCTTTGTGATGCCCCGCCTCAAGGCGCTCTTTGCCGGCGTCCTCTTTGTCGGTCTTCTGGCCGTGATGATCGGCGTTCCCTTCTATCTTTTCGTCTCGGCCGGGATCTGGCTCGAAATAATCTATCCGACGGTGCTGCTAGTGGTCGGCTACATCGGTGTGATGACGCTGAACTACTTTGTCACCGAGACCCGCAAAGAGAAGGTGGAGGAGCAGTCGGCCGAGACCAACCGGATGCTGGGGATCTCCTTTCAGAGTCAGGGGATGCTCGACATGGCCTTTGACAAGTTTCGGCGGGTTCCGGTGGATGGTGAGGTTAAGGCGCTGCTCTACAACCTGGGCCTCGACTACGAGCGGAAGCGGCAGCTCAACAAGGCCGCGGCTGTCTATGAGTATATCGAGGAGCATGACAGCAAATACAAGGATGTGACCAAGCGGAAGCAGAAGCTTTTGCACGCCAGCGAGACCATGGTCTTTGGCGACGGCTTCCTTACCGGCGGCTCCACCGGAGATGACCTGCTCTCCGGAGATGGCGGGACCCGCCCCACTTTGGGCCGCTATGAGATCCAGAAGCAGCTCGGAAAGGGCGCGATGGGCGTTGTCTATCTGGGGCAGGACCCGAGGATCAACCGGACAACGGCCATCAAGACCTTCCGCTTTACCGAGGATCATGAGCCCGAAGAGGCCGAAAAGCTCAAGGCAAAGTTCTTCCGGGAGGCCGAAAGCGCGGGGACCCTCTCCCATCCCAATATCGTCACCATCTATGACGCGGGTGATGAGGGGGATGTCGCCTACATTGCAATGGAGTATCTGGAGGGGGATGACCTCCAGAAATATACCAAAAAGAGCACTCTGCTGCCCATCCGCCGGGTGATCGACGTGATTGCCGACATCGCGGAAGGTCTCGACTACGCTCACTCCAAGGGGATCGTCCACAGGGATGTCAAGCCGGCCAATATCATGATGAACAAAAACGGGGTGATCAAGATCACCGACTTCGGCATCGCGCGGATCACCGCCTCCTCCCAGACCCAGACCGGGGTGGTCAAGGGAACGCCCCATTACATGTCCCCGGAGCAGATCTCCGGCGAGAAGGTGGACGGCCGATCCGACATCTTCTCATTGGGTGCGATGATGTTTCAGATGCTCACCGGCAAGGTTCCCTTCAAGGGGGACAGCCCTGCAGCCCTCATGCATCAGATCATGAACACGCCCCATCCGGACCCGCGAAAAATCAATCCGAAGATCGTCAAGCCCCTGGTCACCATTATCGACAAGGCAATGGCCAAGAAACGGGATGGCCGGTACCAGTCGGCCGCACAGATGGCCGCACACCTGAGGGCACTGGGCAAGAAGATCGATGCGCATACAGCAATGAAGAAACAGCAGCAGGCAACCGCATCCTGAAGATGAAAACGCGCCTGCGGCCACACAAAGGATCAAGGGAAGGGCAATGGTAGCCATTGAATCGGCCGGCATCACCGATGTCGGCAAAAAGCGAAAAGGGAATGAAGATGCCTTCTACATAAACAATGACCAGAAGATCTTTGTGGTGGCTGACGGCATGGGGGGGCATCAGGCCGGAGAAGTGGCCAGCGGCCTTGTGGTCAAGACCATCGAAGACTATATGAGCCGCATCCGGAAAAATGAGGATGCGGAGGAACTGGCGGAGGTGGATCTATCCCTCTCCAAGGAGGCCAACCGGCTTCTATCCAGCATCCATCTCTCGAACCGGGTCGTCTATGAGACCGCAAGCGGCCGCTCCGGCTATAAGGGAATGGGATCGACGGTCTCGGCCGTATTTTTCTCCGACAGCACCATGATCGCGACCAATGTGGGGGACAGCCCCATCTATCTGATCCGGAGCGGTGAGATTCAGAACCTCTCTGTCAGCCATACGCTGCTGGCCGAGCAGATGGCCCTCAATCCCGAGGCATCCCTCCAGGTCGGGGCCCAGTTCGGCCATGTCCTGACCCGGGCAATGGGGATCGATCGGACCGTGGAGCCCTATGTCTGCGAACTGCAGTCCTTTAAAGACGACATTGTGGTACTCGCATCCGATGGGCTGACCAACAAGGTGACACAGGAGGAGATCCTGGAGATGGCCCCGCTCCATTCCCCGCAGAAGACCTGTCGGCTGATGGTGGATCTGGCCAACGACCGGGGAGGAGAGGACAACATCACGCTGGTCGTGTTGCGGGTGAAGCGGATATTGAAGAAAAAAAGCGGGATTATGAAGCTGATCTCGCACCTGTTCAGATAAACCGAAAAGGAAATCTCAAGACAAGGAGAGGGTTTCTCAGATGCCGACGTTGACGCTTAAATTCAAAAAGGATTCCTCCAAGATCAAGGAATACCGGCTGGAGAGAGGGCAGTCCATCTCCATCGGAAGACGGGAGAGCAATGATATCGTCATCGAAAATCTGGCGGTATCGGGGCATCATGCGAAGATCGACTGGACCGGCAGCGGATTTCTGCTGACGGATTTGAAGAGCAAAAACGGAACGTTTGTCAACGATCAACTGGCCATCTCCCACTGGCTCAAGCACGGGGATGCGATCACCATCGGAAAGCACATCATCGAGTTCGCCTACGGCAAGGACGAAGCCCAGCCCGATGAAAAGGAAGATGACGCGATGGGCGAGACCATGGTGATGGATACCGGAAAATACCGGAGCATGCTGGCCAAGAACGTATCGAACACAGGCTCACAGGGCGCGGCCTCAAACGAACCGATGGGGATGGTCACTTTTCTTTCCGGGAGCCAGGGGGATGTGGATCTTACCAAGAAGCTGACGAAGATCGGTAAGAATGCCTCCTCGGATATCGTGGTCTCGGGCCTGACGGTAGGGCAGACCGCGGCCACCATCAGCAAGCGTCCCGACGGTTATTATCTGAGCTATGTGGGTGGAATATCAAAGCCCAAGGTCAACGGCGAGAGTGTAAAGGATTCCGTTCCCCTGAAGCAGTTCGACGTGATCGAGATCGGGTCCGCCAAGATGCAGCTCATCCATAAATAGACTAAAATAGATGAAATAGATTCAACCGAATTGATTCAACTGTGGAATCGATTCAACGAGGCATCCTTTGAAAAAGCTTTTTACCATCATCGGCATTCTGCTGGTACTGACAGCAGGCTTTGTAACATATCTATTCTTTACGGACCAGGGTGTGGCCAACGAGTTCCGGCAGATCCGTCAGCCCCGGCCCAACATTTTCTATACAGCTATCGATGTGTCGGCCACCATCGACACGGCCACCCTCTTCGATCTCAAGTTCAACCTCATTTCGAGGCTGAAGAATTTCATAGGCGACGAGGCTGTCTCCTATACGGTGGTCAGCTTCGGCAATCCCGGATGCGGCATGGCATCGGTCAAGACTGTGGTCTCCACCCAGGCTCCAAAGGAGGAGGTGGCCTTTAAATATGAGGTGGAGGACCCGATTTCGGAGATATCGGTTCCCAAGATCGAAGCCACATCCACGGTTCCGCTGACAACTCCGCTCTATGCCATGATGGAGAATGTCCTTCCCAAGCGGAAAGGGGGGCGGATCATCATCTTTTCAGATCTTCTCAACGAGGACAGCGACTGCCCCCTGCAGTACCCGTTTCCTGAAAAGGCCATCCGGGAATTCGGGGAGAACAAGTCCGGGCAGATCATCTTTCTCTATCTCAAACCGCATCCCTCCAAAGTTGAAAAGCAGGAGGAATTTATCGAACGGATGAAAAAACTCTCGGGCGAGGGGGTTGTTCGGGCATTTTTCTATCCGATTCCGGAAAGAATTCAAGAGCAGGGGGATTTTCTGGAGGCTCAGCTCCAGAAGGCGATCCCGGCCACCAACTTCGACATCGTCCGGGAGCGGGTCTCCCGAATGGTGGATACCATCGTCACCGCGGTCCGGGGATAGGATTTAAGCTTATATCCCGGCCGCGTTCACCGACGGAAACCGGGACCGGTCAGTGTGGGGCAGAAACTTTGCGGCACTGAACCGGTTCATAAACTCCTGATTCACATTGAGTTCCATATAGGTTATTCCCTCACGGATCGCGTAGATCTCATCGGCCGCGTCCCGGGACTGCAGCAATCGAGTTGCCCCTTCCAGGGAACTGTTGCCCATAACCTTGAACCTCTCCCGGGGAAGATCCGGGATCATCCCGATGGCTATCGCCGATTCGGGACGGATAAATGCGCCAAAGGTTCCCGCGACATTGAATCGGGTGATCTCATCAAATGAGATGCCGAGGGTATGGGTGAGGGTCTCCAGGATGGTGTACATGGCGGCTTTGGAGCGGATAAGGCTGTCGAGGTCGATCTGGCTCAGGTAAAGATCCGCGCCGGTCCCGGATTGATCTTCGGAAACGACCACAAGATGGCGAACCTCGTCGATCTCTTTCAAACGGTCATTGCACTTCTCCGGCACGAACCTTCCCTGGATATCTATCATCCCGCTCAGAAAGAGATCTGCCGCAAGATCGATCAATCCCGATCCGCAGATCCCTACTGGGGGGGCATCTGCGATGGTGCGGACGGAAAAATGTCTTGTCTCCGGGTCGATATCGACCCGGTCGATGACCCCGGGGTTCGCCATCATCCCCATTCGGGTCACGCCGCCCTCCAGCGCAGGACCTGCCGCACCCGCGCAGGCCATCATCCAGTTCTCGTTTCCTAAAACCACCTCCGCATTCGTCCCGACATCCACCAGCAGTGCGGTCTCCGGGGATTTGTGAAGACCCGAATAGAGAATCCCTGCGATGAGATCCCCGCCGAAATAGCTCCCGATGTTGGGAAAGACGAGAACCCTTGCACATGGGTTGATGTCCAGGCCGAGGGCCCGTCCCCGCACCAGACCCGGCATATTGACCCCTGGGATATAGGGCTCCCGGATGATCCATTTGGGGGAGATTCCCAGAAAAAGATGGCTCATCGCGGTATTGCCGGCCACGGCCATCAGATAGATCTCCTCCGGGTCGATCCCCTGTCCGCTGCAGAGGGCGCGGATGCGCTCGTCGATCCCGCGGATGATCCGCGTATGCAGATCCGCAAGCCCGCGTTGGGTCCCGGCATAATGAATCCGGGTCAGGATATCGGGGCCGATCTCGATCTGGGGGTTGTCCATCCCCTCCTGTGCAAGGATTTCACCCGTAGCCAGGTCTATGAGGCGCAGCACCACCCGGGTGGTTCCCAGATCGACCGCGATTCCCGCGGGCCGTCCCCGATCCGGAGGTACGATCCCGGCCAGAGTCCATCCGGCCCTCTCCTTGAAGAGGATGCAGCGGAGCCGGTAATCCCACTCCCGCAGCCGGTCAGGAATCTGTTGAAGCAGGTCCAGGTCGACCCGCACCCCTTCGACCCCGATTTTTCTGCGCAGGGCCTCGGCCAGCCGGTCCGCATCCCCCCGGTTGTCGGAAAGGGAGGGGAGGGGCAGTTCGAGCGATTCAATCCAGCCTTTTTCTTGTTCCTTCCCCGCTTTCCCGGTCATGAGGCTTTTTTGCTTTCGATGATGGCCACGATCTCCCGCACCACTTCTCCGGCCTTTCCCCTGACCATATAGTCGCTGATCTCCCGGGTCATGGGCGTCGGCTCCGGATTGATTTCGATCACCTTTGCGCCTTTCTCTTTTGCGATAACCGGCATCCCCGCGACCGGATGCACCACCGCAGAGGTTCCGATCACCA